>JBBQKE010000171.1:0-4424 GCA_038326585.1 Actinomycetales bacterium
ATCTCCACAATTCAGGAGTCGGCGCGACGCTGGTCGCCCGACACGCCGTGAGAGCGCTCTACGACGCCGCCCCGCGTCGCGATCTCCTGAATTGTGGAGATCGGCGCGGGGCGGCGCGTACGGATAGGTCGAGCGGCTAGAGCATCGACTTGGTGTGCCAGACCGTCTTCGTCTCGACGAACGCCGTGATGCGCTCCAGTGCCGGGCGCGGGATGCCCGCCACGGGCGTCACGACCCGCTTGAGCGTTTCGGCCGCAGCGAGCTGCAGGTCGACCCAGCTCTCACCCTTCGGCCCCTCGAGGCCGCCGGCTCCGCTGAGATCAAGCGCATTGACGTCGGCGTGCGCGGCGAGCCACGGCATGATCTCAGGAGCAGAGCCGGTGAGCATGTTGATAACACCACCGGGAACATCAGAAGTCGCCAGCACCTCGCTCAACGAGATCGCCGAGAGCGGCGCGCGCTCGTCGGCCACCACGACCACGGTGTTGCCGCTCACGACGATCGGCGCGATCACCGACACGAGGCCGAGCAGTGAGCCACCTGCCACACCCTGAGGCGCGACCGCGGCAACGACGCCGGTTGGCTCGGGCACCGAGAGATTGAAGTACGGCCCCGAGACTGGATTAGCGTTGCCCGCGACCTGCGCGTACTTGTCTGCCCAGCCCGCGTACCAGACCCAGACGTCGATCGCGAGGTCGACCTGCGACGAGGCGTCAGCAGCCGACACGCCTTCGCTCGACGCGATCTCGTCGATGAACTGCGCGCGACGACCTTCGAGCAGCTCGGCGATGCGGTAGATCACCTGACCGCGGTTGTACGCCGTGGCACCGGCCCAGCCGACGACAGCCGCGCGTGCGGCGACGACGGCATCGCGAGCGTCTTTGCGCGAGGCCTTCGCCACGTTGGCGAGAAAATCGCCCTTCGTCGAGACGACTTCATAGGTGCGGCCGCTCTCGCTGCGCGGAAACTTTCCGCCGATGTAGAGCTTGTAGGTCTTGGGCACGGTGAGGCGGCTCACTTCGCCACCACCTTTCGGGTCTTCTTGGGCGTTCGCGCGGCCCGCTTGCTGTCGGCAGAGCCGGTGGATGCTGCGCTCAACGCGGCCGGAGCATCCCACCCGCTCGCCTCGAGGTACGCGGCGAGACCGTGACGACCACCCTCGCGGCCGTAGCCCGACTCTTTGTAGCCGCCGAAGGGTGACGCGGGGTCGAAGCGGTTGAAGGTGTTCGCCCAGACCACGCCCGCCTTGAGCTGGTCGACGACCGCGAGCATGCGGCTGCCCTTCTCCGTCCAGATACCGGCCGAGAGGCCGTAGGGCGTGTTGTTCGCCTTGGTGATCGCCTCAGCGGGGGTGCGGAAGGTCAGCACCGAGAGAACAGGCCCGAAGATCTCTTCCCGCGCGATGCGGTGCGCGGCCGAGACCTGCGTGAAGATCGTCGGCGCGAACCAAAAGCCCTTGTCGGGGATTCGGCAGTCGGCCGTCCAGCGCTCGGCGCCTTCGCTCTCACCGACATCGCTCAGCGTGCGGATGCGCTCGAGCTGCGCGGCCGAATTGATCGCGCCGATGTCGGTGTTCTTGTCGAGCGGGTCGCCCATGCGCAGAGTCGAGAGCCGCGACTTGAGGCGTTCGATGACCTCGTCGTGCACGTTCTCTTGCACGAGCAGGCGCGAACCGGCGCAGCAGACGTGACCCTGGTTGAAGAAGATGCCGTTGACGATGCCCTCGATCGCCTGATCCATCGGCGCATCGTCGAACACGATGTTGGCGGCCTTGCCGCCGAGCTCGAGCGTGAGGCGCTTGTTGGTTCCGGCGACCTGGCGCGCGATCATCCGGCCCACGTTGGTCGACCCCGTGAAGGCGACCTTGTTGACGTCGTCGTGCGTGACGAGCGCCTGGCCGGTGGGGCCGGGGCCCGTCACGATGTTGACGACACCAGCAGGCAGATCGGCCTGCTGCAGAATCTCGGCGAAGAGCATGGCCGTGAGCGAGGTGGTCTCGGCGGGCTTGATGACGACGGTGTTGCCCGCCGCGAGAGCCGGCGCGATCTTCCACGCGAGCATGAGCAGCGGGAAGTTCCACGGGATCACCTGCGCGGCCACGCCGAGTGCACGCGGGTTCGGCCCCAGGCCAGCGTGCTCGAGCTTGTCGGCCCAACCGGCGTAGTAGAAGAACCAGGCGGCGACGAGCGGCACGTCAACGTCGCGCGTCTCGCGAATCGGCTTGCCGTTATCGAGGCTCTCCGCGACAGCGAGCTCTCGCGAGCGCTCCTGCACGAGCCGCGCAATGCGGAACAGGTACTTGCCGCGATCGCTGCCCGACATGCGCGACCAGGTCGTGTCGTAGGCGCGGCGCGCGGCTTTCACGGCCGTGTCGACATCGCCGGCCGTGGCCTGCGCGATGCTCGCGATGACCTCTTCGGTCGCGGGCGAAATCGTGTCGAACACGTCGCCGTGGCCGTCGACGAATTCGCCGTCGATGAAGAGGCCGTACTGCGCCTTGAGGTTCAGAATCGACGGCGACTCGGGGGCCGCCGCATACTCGAGAAAGGCCATGATCTAGTCCACCGTCACGTAGTCGGGGCCACTGTAGTGACCGGTTCGCATCTTCTGCCGCTGCAGCAGCACGTCGTTCACGAGGCTCGAGGCCCCGAACCGCCACAGGTGCGGCGTGAGCCACTCTTCGCCGACGGTCTCGGCCACCGTCACCAGGTAGCGCACGGCGTCTTTCGACGAGCGGATGCCGCCCGCCGGCTTCATGCCGACCTTCTCGCCCGTGATGCGGTGCCAGTCGCGAATGACTTCGAGCATGAGCAGCGTGACCGGCAGTGTGGCTGCAGGGCTCACCTTGCCCGTCGAGGTCTTGATGAAGTCGGCTCCCGCGAGAATGGCAAGCCAGGATGCCCGCTTGAGGTTGTCGTTGGTCTGCCGCTCGCCGGTCTCGATATTGACCTTGTGGTGGGCGCGCGAGCCGTCGGGCCGCGCGCACGCGTCTTTCACGGCGACGATCTGGTCGAAGACGAGCCCGTACCTGCCCTCGAGGAACGCGCCGCGGTCGATGACCATGTCGATCTCGTCGGCCCCGGCCGCCACTGCCTCGGCGGTGTCAGCGAGCTTGATAGCGAGGCTCGCGCGGCCGGAGGGGAAGGCCGTGGCGACGGCCGCGATGCTCACGAGACCCTTCTCGGGGTCGCCGTGACGGACACCGAGCGCCTCGACGGCGTAGGGCACCATGTCGCCGTAGACGCACACGGCGGCGACGCTCGGCGTGCTGAGGTCTGTGGCGTCGGGCGTCACTGCCTTCGCGACGAGCGAGCGCACCTTGCCGGGCGTGTCTGCGCCCTCGAGAGTCGTCAGATCACACGTGCGAATGATGGTGTCGAGGGCCCAGGCCTTCGACGTGGTCTTGATCGAGCGAGTACTGAGGCCTGCGGCACGCTGCTCGAGACCGACAGCATCGACTCCGCTGAGGCCCTCGAGGTGCAGCCGCAGCGCGGTCTCGGTGAGCTCGCCGCCGAGCAGCCGCTCGGCGCGATCCGTCGGTGCGAGCCCGACGGGTTGGGTGATGGTCATGAGGCGTCCTCTCGGGAGGCGTGCGTGGTGGCGGAAGCGAGATCGTGGGCGTGGTCGTCGTGGGCATCGGGGTGTCCGAGCAAGGCGCGGGCGGTGTGCTCGTCGGTCACGAGCACCGAGCAGAGACCGTGAGAGACGATGGCGCGGGCGACCGGGTGCTTCGCCTCACCGCCGATGACGAGAATGCTCGTGCGAGCGGTGCGCAACTCTTCGAGGCTGAGGCCGAGAGTGCGGGCATCCAGTTCAGGGTCGGCAATGGCGCCGTCGGCCGTGATGTAGCGGCCAATGACATCGCCCACGGCTCCGCGTTCAACGAGCCGCGCAATGTCGGCAGCGGTGAGGTAGCCGCTGTCGACGTGCACCGAGCGGTTGTCGGCGACGCCCGCGCTGAAGAGGTAGGCGCTCGCACCGCGCGCCATCTGCACGACGGCGCTGACGGTGCGGTCGCCCTCAATGGCCATCTTCGTCTCTAAGCGTTCGAGAATGGCGGGAGTCGGCAGCAGGGTCGCCTGGCCGCTGGCTTTCTGGGCGAACATGACCGCGGTACTCGCCGCTGTTCCGGGGCGCTTGCTCAGGCTCACGCCGCCATTGATTTGCACGACGTTGACCCCGGTCGACCACCCGACGGGCAGCGATTCGGCGACCTGGTGCAGGGTGCGGCCCCAGCTGACGCCGAGCAATCGCGGCACCGGCCGATGACTCACGAGGTAGTCGGCGGCGGCCTCGGCGACCCTGGCCTGCAGTTCGACGTCGTCGGGGGGCGCGGGCACCACAATGGCGTCATTGAGAGCGAACCTCGACGTGAGTTCTCGCTCGAGCGCCAGGCGGCGGGCGCGCGGGTGCACGATCTCGAT
>JBBQKE010000172.1:0-4419 GCA_038326585.1 Actinomycetales bacterium
GTCTCGTGCCGAGCGCGATGCGCCCGTCGAGAATGAGCAGTCGGATGCGGTCGGCGAGCGCTTCGTAGAGAGGAGTGACCCCGCTGGGTCGCCATTCACCGAGTTGTGAGGCCAATGCGCGGGCCGACAGGGTCGCCATGCGGCCACGGTACCAGAATTGGCCTCTTGCAAGAAGGCCAATACCGGCGGGATGATGATGCCATGTCTGCACCGCGCATCCTGATTCACCGCTGGGGCCAGCTGCTGCTCGGCCTCTTCCTCTACGGCGTCGCCGTCGCTCTGCTCATTCAGGCGAACGTCGGGCTCGACCCGTGGACAGTGTTCGCGCAGGGTCTCGAGGTGCAGACCGGCTGGTCGATCGGACTCATCGTCGTGCTCATCGGGGCTGGCGTGCTGCTGCTCTGGATTCCGATTCGGCAGAAGCCCGGCATCGGCACGGTGCTCAACGTGTTGCTCATCGGGCCCGTGCTCGACCTCGCGATGCTCGTCGTTGAGACTCCTGACGAGCTGTGGGGGCAGTGGCTCATGTTCGCCGGCGGTCTCGCGCTGCTCGCCGTCGCGACGGGCCTCTACATCGGCGCCCGCTTTGGCCCCGGCCCGCGCGACGGACTCATGACGGGCGCACACGCGCGCTTCGGCTGGAAGATCTGGCAGGTGCGCACGGTCGTCGAGGTCACGGTGCTCGCCATCGGTTGGCTACTCGGCGGCTCGGTTGGCTTCGGCACGGTCGCCTTCGCGCTACTCATCGGCCCGATGGTCGGGGTAACCCTGCCGCTGCTGCGGGCTCCTGGCGAGCATCCGCAGCCCGCCCCTGCGACGGTGCCCGCATGATCGGGCTGGCGATCGCGCTGAGCGGCCTCGTGCTCTGGGCGATCATCGCGACGATCGAGATGGTGGCGAGAGACGGGTATGGGCCCATACCCGACCGCTCGCACTGGGGCTTCTCCGCGAGCTCGTTGGCCGCGTAGCCGCGCACCGCGCCGCGCCGGCATGTGTCTCTTGCGCAACTGGCAGACGCGATATATCGTGACTTTCACACACGCGATATATCGCGACTGGATGCCCGGCCAGGCTAGACCGGCGGCACGAGCAAGGAGCACCTCATGGCCACCGAAACCTGGATCGTCACCGAACCCACCGTTATCGACCTCGAACTCGTGCGCGCGCTCAAGGTCGGACTCATCGGCGGGCAGGTCGACATCGTCGCCCACGACGAGCCCGGCGCGCGCGTCGAGGTGCACTCGGTCGAGGGCCGCGACCTCAAGATCGCGCTCGAGGGCGACACCCTCGTCGTCGACCACCCGCAGCTGAAGTGGGAGACCTTCTTCGACAACTTCCGGCTCTTCAGCGGCAAGGCGAAGGCCGACGTGAGCATTCTCGTGCCGCGCACCGCCGACGTCTCGTTGAGCGTCGTCTCAGCCGAGAGTCTGGTCAGCGGCGTGCACCACGACGTCACGGTCAACACCGTCAACGGCGATGTCGTGCTCGATGGCGTCGTCGGCTCGGTGAACCTGCACGCCGTGAGCGCCGAGGTCTCGGTGCGCTCGCACCAGGGCGATCTCACGGTGCAGACCGTCAGCGGCGACGTCACCGCCTCGGGCACGATCGGCCGATTCACGTGCGACGGCGTCGCGGCGAACGTGGTCGCCGACCTCACCGGCACGCCCGACCGCATCACCAACAGCACGGTCTCGGGCGGCCTCACGATGCGACTCGACACCGGCGTGCCCGCGCAATACTCGATCAACACCCTGACCGGGCGGCTGCAGCTCGACGACTCCCGCATTACCGGGGTCAAGGGCCGCTACACCGGTCGCTATGGCCACCTCGCTGGTTCGTTCACCGAGGTGCGCGCCAGCTCGGTGAGCGGCGATGTCTCGGTCGTGCACACCGACCGCGGCGGGGCTGCTGCACCTGAAGCCGACACCGCTGAGGCCTCATCATGAGCCCCGCGGTCTTCGGCCACGGGCACCTGCGGCTCTACCTGCTCTATGTGCTCGACGATCGGCCCATGCACGGCTACGAGATCATCCAGGCGCTGAGTGATCGCTTCGGCGGCACCTATGTGCCATCGGCGGGCACCATCTATCCGCGGCTGGCCAAGCTCGAGGCGGAGGGTCTGGTGACGAAAGAGACGGATGGCCGCAAAACGGTCTACGCGATCACCGAGGCGGGGCGTGCCGAGTTGAACGACCGGCGCGATGAGCTCGACGACATCGAGAGTGGCATCGGCGATTCGGTGCGCAGGCTGGCCGACGAGGTGCGGGCATCCGTCAGCGAAGCGATGGGCACACTGCGGGCCGAACTCGCCGCCGCCGCTCGCGAGACGCGTGACGACCGACGCGCTTTCGCCGACGATGCTCGGGATGCCGCGCGCGCGGCCGGCGCCGCTGCGAGCTCTGCTGCCTCGGCGGCGGGGGCCGCGGCATCCGAGGCCGTGCGCGACGCGACGGCGTCGATGCACTCGAGCCCGACCGAGTCGCGCTCGGATGCTCGGGCGCAGCTGCAGCGTGCAGAGGTGCTGCTCGCCGAGTTTCGGCAAGACGTGCGCACCGACCTGCGCACGGCCGTCGCGCGCGGGTCGCTCGCGTCGTCGACGATCGACGAGCTCGAGTCACGGCTGTCGCGACTGCGCGGCGACATCGGCGAGCAGCTGTAGGCGCTACTCGGCCCAGCGCAGGGGCAGATAGAGGTCTTGCACGCGGTCGCTGACCGCCGTGTGGTCGTTGCGCGTGTAGAGGCCGCACTGCACGACGCCGCAGTCGACGTTCTCGTCGGCGACGGGCGGCAGCTCGATGTAGGCGGTGAAGCTGCCGGCTTCGGCGTCGTCGAATGAACGCGCGCCGAACAAGCGCCAGGCGAAGGCGCCGTTGATCCAGTTCGAGGCCGCGTACTGCACGACCCCTTCGTCGAACTCTTCGACTTCTTGCGAGCCGACGCCGCCGAGGCAGGGGCCGGGCTTGCCGTCGAGCTCATCGGGAACCCGGCAGACCGCGACATAGAGCCCCCGGTCGGGGTCGAAGCCCTCGCCCGTGACGACGAGCCGATCGCCAGCCGTGACTTGTGAGAGGTCGGGCGGTGCGCCCTCCGAGGTCGCGACCGAGATCGTGCGCGTGCGCTCGTCGTCACCCGTCGCGGTCACCGAGGTCGGAAACTCTCCGTCAGCGACGCGCGCCTGCCCAGAACTGCCCTGCGCCTGGTGCGTGAAGATCGGCACTGCGACGACCGCAACGAGTACGAGCAGCACGATGATGACTCCGGCGACGACCCACGGCCACCGGCGCCGACGGCGCGGCGCATCGATCTGAGTCTCGGTCACCTCGCCAGTGTAGGGAGCGTGGCTGGGGGAGGGCACGGGCCGAACGTCCCGCGAGTAGGCTCGCGCGGGTGACGGTTGAGAAGCGCAGCAGAACGGGTGCGACCCCGCGCGACCTGCTTGCCGTCTTCGTCGGTGGCCTCATCGGCACGAGCGTGCGCTTCGCTCTCGAGCTCGCCTTGCCGCACACCGTCGACGAGTTCGCCCTCAGCACGTTGCTCGTCAACGTCGCCGGAGCCTTCGTGCTCGGCCTGCTCGTCGCCGCCCTCTGGCCGCGCGTGCCGGGCTGGGTGCGCGTGGGGCTCGGCCCGGGCATCCTCGGTTCGTTCACGACGTTCTCGGCTCTCGCCGTCTCGGTCGTCGCGCTCGCCCAGACCGGCGACATCGTCGGCGCCGTGCTGTCGATCGTGCTGAGCATCGGGTTCGGGATGCTCGCCGCCTGGTCGGGCCTCACCCTCGGTGCCCGACTCGTGGCTGGACAAGCTCCCGAAATGAAAGAGTCGGAAGAGTGACCCCGCTCGTGCTGCTCGCCGTCGCCGTGGGCGGAGCCCTCGGCGCCGTGCTGCGTCAGCTCACGTCGGTGAGCCTCGCGGGCCGCGGTCGCATTCCGTGGGGCGTGCTCATGGTCAACGTCGTCGGGTCGTTCGTCGCCGGAGTCGCGCTCAGCGCTCCGCTCGACCCCACCGTGCAGCTGATCATCGTGTCTGGCCTGTGCGGAGGCCTCACGACCTTCAGCACCCTCGCCGTCGAGACCATCCAGCTCACGCTCGCCGGCAAGCACCGCGCTGCTGCCTGGAGCGTTGCCCTCAACCTCGCTGTCGGCATCGCTGCAGCGGTCATCGGCCTTGCGCTCGGCATGGTGCTCGGCACCACCCTCGCCTGACCAGCCGCACATGAACGGCCGGCCAGGCGAGCACCACCACCTACCCCTTTTCACCACCCTCGGTCGTGTTCATGATGCGCTTCTGGAAGATGAAGAAGAGCACCGCGACCGGGATGGTCATGAGCACCGCCGCCGCGAGCTGCAGCGGAAACTGGTTGCCTGAGCCCAACTGACCCGAGACCAGTGACGCGACACCCGTGGTGAGCGTGTTGAGCTCGGG
>JBBQKE010000173.1:0-4408 GCA_038326585.1 Actinomycetales bacterium
TGCTCACCGGGCCTGGGTGCGCGGGTGGTCGCTGACACGCTCAGGAGAACATCGGGGTGGTGTTCGCGAATATAGCCTGCGACGGTGCCCTTGCCGACCGCCGTCGGTCCGGCCAGCACCACGAGTCGACCGCGGCCCGGCACTGTCTCGCGGGCGCGTAGCCACTCACGCAGGCGCTCGCGCTGCTTCGGGCCAAGGCCGCCGAGCCTCTTGACGGGCGAGATGCGCAGCATCTCGAGCGCGTCGGAGACGCGCGCGGGGCCGAGGCCGCGCAATGTTCCGAGCAGCTCCGGCACACGAACCCCGGCTTCGGGACCGTCTGCGTCACGCCACGCCGTCTCGGCGACGTCGAGCGCGCTGCGTTCCCCCGTCCGAACGGCGTCTTTCACCGAGGCCCTGGCGCGACGAGCAGCAACTGCCGCTCTGGACGCGGCAGCCCGGTCGACTTCGGGCATTCCCCCGGTCACACAGAATCCAGCTCTGCTCGGTGAGCGTCGAGCGCGTCACCGAGACCGTCGGGGCCGGCGGACAACACGCTCCGGGTGACAGTCGGAATGACCGAGGCAGCGGCGACACCGTACACGCTGGAGAGATCGCTGAGGCGCGAGCCCTGGTAGCCGAAACCCGGACCCAGAACCGGCGTGTGCTGCAGCAGCACGGGGTCGATGCCGCTCGCACTGATCTGCTCGGTCGCGCCGATCACCACACCGATCGAGCCCCAGTCGCGCGCCCCGGCGTTGCGCACCGCCACGTCGCGAGCGAGCTGACCCGCGACCGACCGACCGCTGCCGCCCACGGCGTGTTGCAGATCGCGGCCCTCAGGATTCGACGTGGAGGTCAGCACGAAGACACCTTTGCCGTGCTGCTGAGCCAGCTCGATGACGGGGTCGAGTGATCCCAGGCCCTGATAGGCGACGGCCGTCATGGCATCCGATTCGAGCGGTGAACCCGGTGCGAGCCACGCCTCGCCATATGCTGCGGCAGTCGAGCCGATATCGCCCCGCTTGACGTCGGCGATCACCAGCAGCCCCGCCGCACGCGCGGTCGCGATGACCTCTTCGAGCACGGCGTAACCGGCGGCCCCGAACCGCTCGAAGAACGCCGCCTGCGGCTTCACGATGCCGACCCGCCCGTGCGCAACCTCGATGGCCCTCATGGCGAGCGACCGAGCTCCCGCCGCACTCGACTCGAGGCCCCACTGCTGCAGCAGCGAGTCGTGCGGGTCGATGCCCAGACACAGTCGGCCATGGGCATCCACCACCGATCGCAGCCGTTCGCCGAAATCTGTCATAACGCCGCCGCCCGGGCGCGAGCATAATCTTGCAGGCTCGTGACGGAGACCGGTTCGGTCGACGTCTCGAGCGAGGCCACCGCAGCGCCGACCGTGGCGATCGTCGTGAACAACGGCTTGTCGGCCGCGACGGTCGCGGTGCGGATCTCGATGCCGTCAGCACGCGCTGACCGCCCCGATGGCGTATTGATGACGATGTCGACCTCGCCCGCATTGATGAGGTCGACGATCGAAGGCTCGTCGCCTGACGCATCGCTGTGCTTGCGCACGACGCGGGCGGCGATTCCGTGGCGAGCGAGCACCTCGTTGGTGCCGTCGGTAGCCCACAGCTCGAATCCGAGTTGGTGCAGGCGCAGAGCGGGCAGCACGACCGCACGCTTGTCGCGATCGGCGACCGAGACGAACACCACTCCCTGCTTGGGCAGGCCGCCGTAGGCGGCCTCTTGGCTCTTCGCGAAAGCACGAGGGAAGTCGCGGTCGATGCCCATGACCTCTCCCGTCGAACGCATCTCCGGGCCGAGCACCGAGTCGACGATGACTCCCTCGCGCGTGCGGAAGCGCTTGAACGGGAGTACCGCTTCTTTCACTGCGACCGGCGCATCGAGAGGAACGGTCGAGCCGTCGCTGGCGGGCAACATACCGTCGTCGATGAGCGAGCGGATGCTGCGGCCCGTCATGACCAGGGACGCCGCCTTGGCGAGCGGGATGCCGAGGGCCTTCGAGACGAAGGGCACGGTACGCGAAGCGCGGGGGTTCGCCTCGAGCACGTAGAGCACTCCGGCGCCGATCGCGAACTGCACGTTGATGAGGCCACGCACGCCGATGCCGGCCGCGATGCCGCGCGTCGCCTCACGTACTCGATCGATCACGGTGCGACCGAGCGTCACCGGTGGCAGCGTGCAGGCGGAGTCTCCCGAGTGCACCCCGGCCTCTTCGATGTGTTCCATGATTCCGCCGACGTACAGCTCATCGCCGTCATACAGCGCATCGACGTCGATCTCGACGGCGTCGTCGAGAAAGCGGTCAACGAGCAACGGCTGCTCGGGCCCGATAATCGCCTGATCTTTCATCCGCTCGAAGTAGTCGGCGAGGCTCGCGCTGTCATAGACAATCTCCATGCCACGACCGCCGAGCACGAAGCTCGGGCGCACGAGCACGGGGTATCCAATTCGCTGAGCGATCGTGACCGCACTATCGACATCGGTGGCGGTGCCGTTTCGAGGTGCCGTGAGTCCGGCTTCGTCAAGGATGCGCGAGAAGGCGCCGCGCTCTTCGGCCAGGTCGATCGCATCGGGGCTCGTGCCGAGAATCGGGATGCCCGCCCGCTCGAGCCCGTGCGCCAAGCCGAGCGCCGTCTGGCCGCCGAGCTGCACGATCACGCCCACGAGCTCGCCCGTCGCGGACTCGGCGTGGATCACCTCGAGAACGTCTTCAAGCGTGAGCGGCTCGAAGTAGAGCCGGTCGCTCGTGTCATAGTCGGTCGAGACCGTCTCGGGGTTGCAGTTGATCATGATCGTCTCGAAGCCGGCGTCGCGCAGCGCGAAGCTCGCGTGCACGCAGCTGTAGTCGAACTCGATGCCCTGCCCGATGCGATTAGGGCCCGAGCCGAGAATCACGACCTTGCGCGCGTCGCTCGGCGCGACTTCGGTCTCGTCGTCGTAGCTCGAGTAGTGGTAGGGCGTGAGCGCCGGAAACTCCCCCGCGCAGGTGTCGACGGTCTTGAAGACCGGGCGCACTCCCGCCGCCCAGCGCGACTCGCGCACAGCGAGCTCATCAAGCCCGCGCAACTCTGCAAGCTGCGCGTCGCTGAAGCCGTGGTCTTTGGCGTGGCGGATGACATCAACAGTGAGTTCGGGAGCCGCCGCGATCTCGGCGGCGACCTCGTTGATGAGCACCATCTGGTCGAGGAACCACGGGTCGATTCCGGTCGCGACGAAGAGTTCGTCGATCGTAGCGCCCGCGCGCATCGCCTGCTGCACGGTGACGATTCGGCCATCGGTGGGAATCTTCGCGAGCTCGAGCAGGGCATCCTTATCGCCGGGTTCGCCATTCCAGTGAAAGCTGCTGCCGCGCTTTTCGAGACTGCGCAGCGCCTTCTGCAGCGCGGTGGAGTAGTTGCGACCGATCGCCATGGCCTCGCCGACCGACTTCATGGTCGTCGTGAGCTCGACGTCGGCGCCCGGAAACTTCTCGAATGCGAAGCGCGGCACCTTGACGACGACGTAGTCGAGGGTGGGCTCGAAGCTAGCCGGTGTCACCTTCGTGATGTCGTTCGGAATCTCGTCGAGCCGATAGCCGATCGCGAGCTTGGCCGCGATCTTGGCGATCGGGAAGCCCGTGGCCTTCGACGCGAGCGCGCTCGAACGCGACACACGGGGGTTCATCTCGATGACGATGAGGCGTCCGGTGGCGGGATCGACCGCGAACTGCACGTTGCACCCGCCGGTGTCGACGCCGACGTCGCGGATGATGCGGATGCCGACGTCACGCATGTTCTGGTACTCGCGGTCGGTGAGGGTGAGAGCGGGCGCGACCGTGATCGAGTCGCCGGTGTGCACGCCGACCGGGTCGACATTCTCGATCGAGCAGACGACGACCGTGTTGTCGGCGTTGTCGCGCATGAGCTCGAGTTCGTACTCTTTCCAGCCCAAAATCGACTCTTCGAGCAGAACCTCGGTCGTCGGCGACTGGTGCAGACCGTCGGTGACCATGCGGATGAGCTGGGCGCGGTCATGCGCGAAGCCCGACCCGAGCCCGCCCATCGTGAACGAGGGGCGGATGACCAGCGGGTAGCCGAGGTCGTCGGCAAACTCGACGGCCTCGTCGACCGTGTGCGCGATGTGGCTGCGCGCGACGTCGGCACCCGCCGCAAGCACCAGCTGCTTGAACAGCTGGCGATCCTCGGCCTTATGAATGGCCTCGAACGACGCACCGATCAGCTCGACGTCGTACTTCGCGAGAATGCCTTGGTCGTGCAGCGCGATCGCCGCGTTGAGCGCTGTCTGGCCGCCCAGGGTCGGAAGCACGGCATCCGGCTTCTCTTTCGCGATGATCGCCTCGTTGACTTCGGGCGTGATCGGCTCGATGTAGGTCGCATCGGCGAAGTCGGGGTCGGTC
>JBBQKE010000174.1:0-4392 GCA_038326585.1 Actinomycetales bacterium
CAAGGGCGACAACGCCCCCATGGCCGTGATCGAGCTCGTCCTCGAGCCCGTGAACCCCAAGCCCAAGAGCGCGAAGAAGTCGGCTGCGGCCGCTGCGGCTTCCGCCCCCGCCGAGAAGCCTGTCGTCGAGGATGCCCCCGACGAGGCCACCACGGACGAGGACACCACGGAGGAGACGGTCGACGAGGCTCCTGCAGCCGAGCCTGCCGAGGAAGCAACGACCGATGAGGCCGCTGCTGACGAGGCTCCTGCTGACGAGGCTGAGACCAAGTAGTCCGCACGAATCACGATCGCGTCACGGCCCCCGCTCGATCGAGCGGGGGCCGTACGCTTTTCTTCGTGAGCGACGAGATGGTGCCCTTGAGCGACCGCGTGACTGCGCCTGCCGAGCTGGTATTGCCCGAGGGTCCGGAGGGCATCCAATGGCGGGCGCTCTCGATCGACGACGCGGCGGTTCTCACCGAACTCGCTGAGCGCATCAGCGCCCGCGACCACCCGACCTGGAGCGAATCGCTCGAAGAGCTCGAAGAAGAACTCGGCCACTCGTGGGTCGACCCTGCTGGCAACGGGGTGCTCGCGCTCGACGCCAACGGTCGCGCGGTGGCCTGGGGGCTCGTCTCGGCGCCCCCTGACCCCGACACCGTCATGCGCGTCTTTCTCTCGGGCGGCGTTGATCCCGCGCATCGAGGCACGGGCATCGGTCGGCGGTTGTTCGCCTGGCAGCACGATCGCGCGCGGCAACTGCTCGCGGCGAACTCGTCGCGGCTTCCGGCGTGGGTGCTGTCGTATGCGGCCGATGCCTCCCCCGAGCACGGAGCCCTTCTTCGGCGCGCGGGATTCGAGGCGGCGAGGTACTTCACGACTCTCGAGTGCGACCTGCGTGCACCTGGCCTGACCGTGACGCCCCCCGCACCCGAGGGGGTAGCGATCGACGCGTTCAGCGCAGAGCTCAGCGAGCGCGTACGTGAGGCGAAGAACGCGTCGTTCGCCGACCACTGGGGCAGCCAGCCGACGAGCCGCGAGGCATGGGAGTCGATGCACAGCCTGGCGAGTTTTCGGCCGGAGCTATGCCGCATCGCACGCGCCGATGGTGACGTTGTCGGCTTCGTGATCACCGAGATCAACGAAGACGACTGGGAACGCCAGGGAGCGCGCAGCGCCTACATCGGCCTCGTGGGAACGGTGCGCACGTGGCGGGGCCGCGGCCTCGCGAGTGCGTTGCTCGCCGACGTGCTCGCGGCATACCGCGAAGCCGGGCTCGAACTCGCGGTGCTCGACGTCGACACTGAAAACCCCACCGGCGCCCTCGGTGTGTATGCCCGACTGGGGTTCAGTGCCACAGCTCGCGATGTCGCCTACCGGGTCGTGTACTGACCCCGAGCACTCAACGGGGGCGCCACAGTTCGGGGTTCTCGTCGTAATCGACCTGCTCTGGCAGTGACGCCAGATAGAGCAGCGCCGTCTCGACAGCGGTGGTGTAGACGCGCCCGCCGGCTGATCCAGGGTGAACCTGGTCGCGCGCGAGCAGGTTCAGCTGGGGGGTGATCGCTCGACGCCAGTCTGCGACCACCACCTCGCGGTAGTCAGCGGCGAAGGCGAACAGGTGCCGGTTGACTCCGGTGATCCAGTCGCGGGGGGCCTGCGCGCTCACGAGCACCAGTTGCCGTTCGGGCCCGATGATCGACCGCAGGTCACCCAGAGTCGCCGGGTCGATCGAGCCGTTCGTGCCGAGGTGCACGATGACGATCGGACGCAGCTTCTCGCGATCTGCGAGTGATCGAAGAATCGTGGGCGCCTGCCACATCTGGCGTGAGACGACGGCGTCGATCGCTATGCCCGGCCACCGGGCATGCAACTGCGGGGCGGCCGCGAGCATCACCGAATCGCCGATGGCGACGATCTGATCGCCGGTGGGCATTTCTGGTGCTGACTCCTCGACCGGAATGCGCTCTGAGGTGGGGATGCGCAGGGGCTGAGCGGCTGCGGCGTCGAGAGCAGCTTGCCCAGCCGCGATGAAGGCAGCGGCCTCGGACTGCGCGGGGGCACGGACGACGGCGGCCGCGGTTCCGGCCACGAGCCCGGCGATGGCGAGTGCGCTCGCGGCGAGCATCACCACTCTGCGGGGTAGTGGCCACCCCGCGAGCACAGCCCGGACCCGGCGTTGCCGGATCGGCTGCTCGAGCAGGCGATAGCTGATCGCGGCGAGTATGGCCGAGATGACGAGCGCTGCGAGGCCGAGCAGCCATGCCCCTGGACCGCCCCGATCGACCTGCGGCAGCGCCGAACCGAGCAGCATGAGCACGGGCCAGTGCCAGAGGTAGAGCCCGTACGACCGCTCACCGAGCCAGCGCGCGAGCGGAGCATCCAGCACTCCCGCCGCCGACCCTCGCGGATGCGCAGCGCTCACGATCAGCACGCCCGTCAGCAGCACGGCGGCAATGAGGCCGCCCCGATAGGTGACGGTCGCGTCGATCGCCAACACGACTGCCAGGGCCACGAGGCCGAGGCCAGACAGCACCGCGGCGAGATCGGCGGCCAGAGCGGGCACCCTGGTGGGGGATGCTGCGCGCCCGAGCGGCTCGCGGGCCAGCGCCAGCCCGGCACCGAGCAGCAGACCGAAGCCGTGGGTGAGCGTCGAGTAGTACGCCGCTGAGGCAGAGGCCGGATCGACGGCGGGGTCGCCCGCGAGCACCCACATGGCGGCCGCCGAGGCGACCGCCAGGGCGATCGGCAGCGCGACGCGCAGATACCGCAGGGGCAGGGCGAGCAACACGATCACGGCGAGCGGCCACAGCAGGTAGAACTGCTCCTCGACCGCGAGCGACCAGAAGTGGCGAAAAAGCTCGGGGCTGGTCTGGTCGAGATAGGTCGCGCCGTTGGCGATCGACCACCAGTTGCTGCTGAAGGTGAGAGCGCCAGCCAGCTGCCAGCCGATGCCGACCAGTATGTCTCCGCCGATGAGGGCCGCGAGAGAGGCCGAGAGTCCGACGACGACGACGAGCGCCGGAAGCAGTCGTCGTGCGCGCCGAGCCCAGAATCGCCGCAGTCTGACGCGGCCCTCGGTGCGATGCTCGGCGATGAGGAGGGCGGTGATGAGGTAGCCGCTCACGACGAGGAAGACGTCGACGCCGATGAACCCGCCCGGAGCGAGACCCGGAAAGAGGTGGTAGCCCAGCACAAGCGTGATCGCCAGCGCGCGCATGCCGTCGAGGCCGGGGAGTCGGGCTCCGACTACCGGGCTCGTGCTGATCGCAGACATGGTGAGAACAGTCTCTCTCGTTCCCGCGCACCCGAAAACACCGTCCTAGGATGAGGGGTTGTGAATACGGTGCGCCTGCGGCTCGATGTGGCGTACGACGGCACGGCGTTCTCAGGCTGGGGACGTCAGCCTCGGCTGCGCACTGTGCAAGGAGAGCTCGAGCAAGCGATCGCGACACTGCTGCGGCACCCCGAGCAGGAGGTGAGACTCGTGGTCGCGGGGCGAACAGACGCCGGCGTGCACGCAGTCGGGCAGGTTGCCCACATCGATCTCAATGCCGGCCAGTGGCGAGCGCTGAGCACGGCGCGTCGGGCCGGTTCTGTCGAAGACTCGGTGATGCGCCGCTTGAACGGTCTCATTGGCCGGCAGGGGGCTGACGTGGTCGTCGCCCGCGTCTCTCAGGCTCCCGCGGGCTTCGATGCGCGATTCTCGGCTCTCTGGCGGCGGTATCAGTACCGCGTCGCGGATGCTCGCAGTCGGCGAGACCCCCGTCGACGCGGGCACACCCTGTGGCACACGGCCGATCTCGATATCGACGCGATGAACGCTGCGAGCCGCAGCCTCATGGGGCTTCATGACTTTGCAGCATTCTGCCGTCCGCGCGAGGGCGCCACGACCATCCGCACGTTGCTCGACTATCACTGGTCTCGCGATGACGATGATGTGCTCGTTGCCGAGGTGCGCGCCGACGCGTTCTGCCACTCGATGGTGCGCGCGCTCGTCGGGTCGGCGATTCGCGTCGGCAGGCATGAGCTCACGCTCGATGAACTGCAGTCCGTCTTCGCCGGCGCGCGCCGCGAGAATGCCTTTTCGGTCGTCTCCGCTCGCGGTCTGACGTTGATGGAGGTCGGCTACCCGCCCGACGACGAGCTGGGCGCGCGCGCCGAACTCACCCGCGCTCGCCGCGAGCGGGCAGGGCGCTCGGCTGACCCCTCAGATTGACCGACGGGCCCCGGTGCACTATTCTCGACCCTTGGTGTCCGTCGCCGACGAACATCCGGTTGAGCCCTCCACCGTGGCGTTCCGCACGATCTGTGCGCGAACTCCCCCCGGAGCGGGATTCACGAACCACTCGACACGAAAGCCGTGATTGTGACGCGCACTTTCAGCCCCACGCCCGCTGACGTTCAGCA
>JBBQKE010000175.1:0-4375 GCA_038326585.1 Actinomycetales bacterium
CACGGCGCAGCTCACCGCCGCTCAAGAACGAGCAGCGACCGTTCGTGCCGAGGCCGAGCAACTCGCCCGAACGGCGAACGACGAGGCGCAAGCCACGCGAGCCGCAGCCGATGCCACAGCGCGCTCGGTTCTCGGGAACGCTGAGACGCGGGCTTCTGAGCTGCGACGCGACGCCGAAGAGCGGTCATCCGCGCTCATGGCCGATGCTGAAGAGCGACTGGAGCGGCTGCGGGTCGAACGCGACGCTGTCGCTGGGTACTTCGAAGGCCTGCAGGGGGTACTCTCGCAGGCGGAGACGCTGACCAAGCGCGAAGCGTAGCCAGCAAGGCCTCAGCGCGAGAAGGGCAATCGTGAAGATTCAGAACGCTTTTCGACTCGGGTTGTTCGGCGGGCTCGGTGTGCTCATCGCCGTGCTCATCGGCGGCGCCTTCGCGTCGCTCGCGACGATTCTGACCTACATCGGCGCGGCCATCTTCATCGCGCTCGGGCTCGACCCGCTCGTCACCTGGCTCGAGAGCCGCAAGTGGCCCCGCTGGGCGGCGATTCTGACTGTCCTAGTCGGGGTTCTGGGGCTTTTCGTCGGCCTCGTCTTCGCGATCATCCCCGTCGTGATCGAGCAGTCGACCAAGCTGATCAATCAGATCTCCGAGTACGTGCGCAACATCGAGTCGCTCGACGCCTTCTTGGAGCAGATTCAGGCGGTCGTCCCGATCGAGATCGTCGACGTTCGCACGGCGGCGCAAGAGGCTCTGGCGTATCTCACGAACCCCGACAACCTCGCCCAGATCGGCGGAGGTGTTTTCTCGGTCGGCGTCTCGATCGCTACGGGCGTCTTCGGCGCCCTGATCATTCTCATCTTGACGCTCTATTTCACGGCGTCGATCGCGAACATCAAGGGCGCGCTGTACCGCCTGGTTCCCAATTCGCGCCGCGAAAAGTTCATCGACATTGCTGAGCAGGTCGCCCACGCCGTCGGCCGTTACGTCGTCGGCCAAGTGTCGCTCGCCCTCATCAACGGCGTGCTGAGCTTTATCTTCTTGAGCTCGATCGGGGCGGCCTACCCCGCGCTCTTCGCGTTCATCGCCTTCTTGTTCTCGCTCGTGCCGCTCGTCGGCACGCTCACGGGCTCGATCATCATCGTGCTGACCCAGCTGCTCGTGAATCCCGAGTCGATGATCACCGTAATCGTGGCGGGCGTCTACTACCTCGTCTACATGCAGGTCGAGGCCTACCTGCTGAGCCCGAACATCATGAACCGCGCCGTGAAGGTTCCCGGGGTCGTCGTGGTGATCGCGGCTCTCATCGGCGGAACCCTGCTCGGCATTCTCGGAGCGCTCATCGCGATTCCGGTCGCGGCGTCGATCCTCATCGTGATCGACCAGGTGCTCGTGCCGAAGCAAGAAGAACGCTGAGCGCTTCGGCGCTTCAGTCCCACTCGGTCGGCAACGGCAGCAGGGCCGGGTTCAGCCGCTCGACGATCTCGGTGAGCACGCGATAGGTCTGGTTCTCGCCGACCCACAGGTGCTTGCCACCCTCGACGGCGACCACCTCGCACTCGGGAACGACGGCGAATCGCTGTGCCGCCTCAGCGGGCCGCAGGTAGTCGTCGAGCTCAGGGATGACAGCGACCAGGCGCTTGCCGCTGCCGGCCCACTGCGCCAGCTCGTTCTGCTCGGTTCGATGCAGTGGGGGCGACAGCAGAATCGCTCCGACGACGGGATGCTCGAGCCCATGCTTGAGCGCGACCTCTGTTCCGAACGACCAGCCGAGCAGCCACGGGTCGGGCAAGCCGTGCTCAGCGACGAAAGCCATCGCGGCATCGAGATCGAAGCGCTCGTCGTCGCCGTG
Source organism: Actinomycetales bacterium (assembly GCA_038326585.1). Lineage (GTDB taxonomy): Bacteria > Actinomycetota > Actinomycetes > Actinomycetales > Microbacteriaceae > Microcella. The sequence continues at coordinate 1,849 of JBBQKE010000175.1, forward strand.
GCCGAATTCGCCCTGACTCGCTCCTCGCGGTGAGCTGACGCCGCGAAAATTGAAGCGCAGCACGGCGATGTCGGCCATGGCTGGCAACCGCGCGGCTGCCTTGCGCAGAATATGGGAGTCCATGAACCCCCCGGCGGTCGGCAAGGGGTGCAGGCACACGAGCGTCGCGATGGGGTCATGCGACTCAGGAACCGCGAGCTCGCCGACAAGCGTCAGACCATCAGCGGTCCGCAGCTCGATGTCGCGCCGTACAGCCGGCAGTACGGTCGACGCGCGCACAGGCTCGGTCATGGTTCCATCCTCCAGCAGTAGCTGTGCCAGTGCCGTCGCGCTGCGAGCTCGGCGTCGTCGCTCATCGGACCGTCTGCGCGCCAGGCGACGATGTGGGCTTGACCCATCGGCACCTCGGCGCGGCACCCCGGGCAGAGGTAGACCTTGGTGGTTGCTGCCGCGGATACCGACTGCACGACAAAGGAACCCGAGCGCTTCGACTCGGTGCGGCGCAGGCCCGAACGCAACCGATCGATGTCGAGCGCGTCGTCGGCACCGTTCGACGCACGATCAGGAGTGCGCCGCGAGCGCGGACGATTGCTGCGAGGCATGGATGCTCGCGCCTAGTACCAGCCGACGCGCTGGCTGTGCGCCCACGCTCCGCACGGCGTGCCGTACCGCGCCGAGATGTACCCGAGACCCCAGGTGATCTGGGTTTTCGGGTTGGTTGCCCAGTCGGCACCCGCGGTGGCCATCTTGCTACCCGGAAGCGACTGCGGAATGCCGTAGGCACCAGAGCTCTTGTTGTGCGCGTAAACGTTCCAGCCCGACTCTTTTGCCCACAGGGCGTAGAGGCAGTTGTATTCAGACGTGCTCCACCCGCGGGCGGCCACCATGCTGGCGGCGATCGCCTGAGCGGTGCCCGGGTCAGGGGTTCCCGCGGCGGGCGCGGCCGATGCTGGCGGCCGGGGGGGAGGGATCTGAGACGTCTTCCAGGTCACCCGCTCGATGTCGCTGACGTAGGCCTCGGTCGCGACGATCAGTTGCGGCTCGTGGTCAGGCGCTGGAGCACTGACGACACCGGTCGTCGCCGTCGACGAGGTGGGGTCGATGATCGTGGTGAGAACGAGTGCCAGGCTGGCGAGCGAGGCGAAGATCGGCAGTGACCATGGGGTTCGCACATGGCGTTCGGCCGTCGGGGGTCGACGATGTGCGCCCCCCGCACGAGCGCCAACCGAGTCGCCGCTCACTGCAGTGGAGCGCCCCGTTGCCGTTCCCAACCGTTCCACAGTGCGACGAGTCTACCCGAGGGGCGTGCCGTGCTCAGCGAACGGCCAGCATCAGCTCGACCACCGTATCGAGCAGCAGGTCGACCTGCGCCTCGTGGTACCCCCCGTAGCGCGACCGGAACGCGATGGTGCGCACGGTTTCGACCGGTAGCGATCGGCCCTGCTCGAAGTAGGCAGAGATGCGACGCGAGAAGGCATCGACGTCTTTGGGGTGGTACCCGCGCGCGAGCGGACTGACCCGTCGAAAGCGCTTGCCCTCTGCCCGAGCGAGGCGATCGATGATCTCTTGGGCGATGGCACGCACACCCCGGTAGTAAGCGTCTGAGCCCTGCTGCGCAATCGCCTGCTCACGCTCTCGCGCGGCGAAGGCCTCATCGAGCCGCTCGAGCGCAGCATCCACATGACGCACCGAATACCCCTGCTTGCGCACGACGCGAAAAGCCGTTCGCCGAATCTCACTGCTCGAGACGACGTCGTCGTGGCCGGGCGGCAGCGAGTACGAGGCCCGGGCACGATCGAGAAACGCATCGACCTCGGCTGGGTCGTAGCCGGGAGTTCTCGAACGGGCCAAGGGAAAGGTCGATGTCACTGCCCCATTCTGCCGCAGGGAGGCACGACGTGATGACACACGCTCACCGATAGCGATCGTTCGACCGTTCAGCCCGTGACGATGCTGAAGATGAGGTACGCCACGACGGTCGACGGCAGCATGGAGTCGAGCCGGTCGAGGAACCCGCCGTGACCCGGCAGCCAGGTGGAAATGTCTTTGATGCCGAGGTCGCGCTTGATGAGCGACTCGGTGAGGTCTCCGAGCGTGGCGGCTCCGACGAGGGCGACGGCGAGGATCTGCCCCACCCACCAGGCCGTGCCAATCATGAAGATCGCCAGCAGCACGCCGGCGACCGTCGCCGCGACGACCGAGCCCGCGAAACCCTCCCAGGTCTTCTTGGGGCTGATCTTCGGCGCCATCGGATGCTTGCCGAACAGCACTCCGGCGGCATAGGCACCCGTGTCGATCGCGATCACGATGATCAGGTAGGCCAGAACCCACCATTCGCCCCCAGGCCGCGCGCTCATCACCACGGCGAAACCGGCCAGCAGAGGTACGTAGGCGAGTACGAAGATTCCGGCCGCCAGGTCCGTCGACAGCGACACGCCCCCTGCCCGCATCGACGGGCGAATCAGCTCGACGGTGCGCCACAGGCTGACGACCATCACGCCCGCAACGAACGCCCACCACAGGCCTT
>JBBQKE010000176.1:0-4368 GCA_038326585.1 Actinomycetales bacterium
TCGAGCGTCGCGGGGCCGAACAGCGTGAGGGCCTGGTCGATGAGGTGACTGCCGAGGTCAAAGAGGATTCCACCGCCCTGCGCGGGGCTGATCTGCCCCTGCCACTGGTCGCGCTTGGGTGCGCCGAAGCGCTCGAACGTCGACTCGAAGCGGTGCACCGTGCCGAGCGCACCGCTCTCGACGAGGCGGGTCACGGTGCGGAAATCGCCGTCCCAGCGTCGGTTCTGAAAGACCGTGAGTGGCTTCTGGGCTTTCTCGGCCGCGGCGATGATCGCCTCGGCGTCGGCGACGCTCGGCACGAAGGGCTTGTCGATGACGACGGCCGCCCCGGCCTCGAGCGCCGCGACCGCCTGCTCACGGTGCGTGTGCGGGGGCGACGCCAGCACCACGAGGTCGAGGTCGCCAGCGGCGGCTCGCTGCAGGAGAGCATCCGTCGACATGATGGCGGCATCGGGATGCGCGCTGGCCGCCTGCGCGCCACGGTCGGCATCGCTCGTCGCGATGGCCGCGATCGTGAACGCCGGGTTCGTAGCCAGGAAGGGGGCGTGGAAGACTCGACCCGCGAGTCCGAACCCGATAATGCCTGCCCTGAGGGGTGCGCTGGAAGTCATGGGCTCAGCCTATGCGCGAGGAGAAATCATGGCGGAACTCTCGGGGCGCGAGCGCGTGGCCGCGGATGCCGCCGCACGCGGGCTCAGCGTCGAGTTCGTCGAGCGGATGCGCGCCACCTCGCTCGAGGAGGCCGCCTCGATTCTCGGCATTGCCCCGGCCGACATCGTGAAATCACTGGTGGTGAAGCGCAGCGATGGCACGTTCCTCTTCGCGCTCATCCCCGGCGACCGGCAGATCTCGTGGCCCAAGCTGCGCGCGCTCGTCGGCGTGAACAAGCTGCAGCTGCCCTCGCCTGAGCTGGCGCTCGAGGCCACCGGCTACGAACGCGGCACCATCACGCCGCTCGGGTCGACGACCGCGTGGCCTGTGTATGCCGATGCGGGCATGGCCGGTCGGCGCGTGTCGATGGGTGCGGGCGAGCACGGGCACTCGCTCTTCGTGCAGGCCGACGAGCTGCTCGCGGCCCTCTCTGCGGTCGTCGCCGACATCAGCGAGCCCCTCGCGCCGCGCTGACCTCTGTTATTCGGGCGGAGCCGCCTGCGCGTCGGGGGTCAGGCAGGCGTCGCCCTCGCACGCCTCGGCGGCTGAGGACCCGAGCATGGCGAAGGGCTTCGGAGCAGCATCCGTCGTCATGATGCGTCGGCCGTCTGGCGCTCGGCGGCTGCCTGCTGCAATGCCGCCACGAAGGTCGCGGTCTCTTGCGCCCCCGAGATGCCGTACTTCTCGTCGATGACGAAGAACGGCACGCCCTGGATGCCGTACGCGACCGCTTGCGCCATGTCGGCTTTCACGTCGGGCAGGTAGGTGTGTTCAGCGAGCGCGGTCGCCGCGGCTGACTTGTCGAGCCCCACCTCGGCGGCCAGGTCGGCGAGGTCGTCGGCGCGGCCGATGTGGCGGCCCTCGGTGAAATAGGCGCGCAGCAGGCGCTCCTTGAGCTCGACCTGCAGCCCGTGCACCTTCGCGAAGTGCAACAACTCGTGCGCGAGCACCGTGTTCGTCTGATGGATGCGGTCGTAGTGGTACTCGAGGCCCACCGACTCGGCGATGCCGCTGACGCGATCGACCATCTGCTGCGCCTGCTCGGGGGTGACGCCCTTGCGCTGGCTGAGGTAGTTGACGGGCGAACCTTCGAAGTCGACCGGAGTATCGGGCGCGAGCTCGAAACTGCGGTAGGTCACCGCGACCTCTCCCTCGAACTCGGCGACGGCGGCTTCGAACTTGCGCTTGCCGATGTAGCACCACGGGCACTGCACGTCTGACCAGATCTGCACGTCGATGGGGGTGTTCATGCTGGGGTCAACGTCTCGGGTGCGGGGGTATTCCCGGCCGTGGCCTCCACAATTCAGGAGTGCGGCCCCGTTCAACGGCGTGCTGAGAGGCCCATCGGCGTGTCGCGGGGTGCGTGAGCGCCTCAACTCCTGAATTGTGGAGATCGACGAGGATGCCGCGCGCTTGCAGCGCGCGCACGACCGCAGCCTGCACTGCAGACCACTTGCTGAACACCTGCCGGGCACTCGGACGCAGCGCGTGGTACCCCGCATCGGTCAGTTCGAGGTCGCGCCACCGATCGTCTTCGAAGGTGTCGCGGTGAAACTCCTCACCGTCGACCTCGAGTGCGACGGTGCCCTCGATCACGAGGTCGATGCGCTCGAGATCGCCCTTCCAGTGCACCTGGGGTACGACCTGCAGCCCGGCCGCGCGCAGCCGTGTGCGCGCAAGGCTCTCAGGTAGCGACTCGCAGCGCTCGTCGGCGAGTGCAACCAGCACGCCGAGCGGCCCAAGGCGTTCAGCGAGCACGGCTCGGTCGATACGGTCGATACGGCCGGTCGCGAGCGCCCAGTCGATCGCGGCGATGGCCTGCTCGAGCGGCTCGACGCGACACACGAGTTCGAGCGCCTCGACTAAGTCGACGACACCGGTCGATGACGTGCGATCGTGGGCAGGGCCGACCCAGTGCACGACGACGTCGTCGTCGCGAGCATCCGCTCGGCGAAGGTCTCGGCGCCACTGGTTGCGCAGTCGTGCGGCGTTGGTCGGCACCGCCACGTGCAGCGGGTGACGGCCGAGCACCCACCCGCCCAGCGCGGCGACGGCACTGATTCCCGTGAGCCGCCCACCGACGCGCATCGCTCGGAACCGCGGATCTCGCTCGGGCCAGGTCGAGTACCAGCCGCGTCGCGGGCGGTTCAACGATCCGGCCTTCAGCGCCCCGCGCAGATCGTGGTCGGTGGCGCCGAGCTCGTGCAGCCGGCGCCGGTCGAGGGCGCCGCCGTGACGGGCGACGAGGTGTGCAGCATCCATCGCCGCAGGGTGGCGCAGTGCCGAGCCGCGCGAGCGTCGGGGTCACCGAGTCGTGCAGCGCGGCCCGACCCGGGCGCCTGTGAACGACTCCCCCGACCCGGCCCGCCACCACAATTCAGGAGCGGGTCACGTCAGCAAAGCTCGACACGCCGACGCAGGGCCGTGGATGCCCTTCCGCACGCCGCAACTCCTGAATTGTGGAGACCGGGCTCGGGTTGGGGAGGTGCCCGGCGCGGGCGCTAGGAGCCGAGCAACTCGCCGGCCAAGTACGCCTCGAGCTTGGCGAGCGGGATGCGCTGCTGCTCCATCGTGTCGCGCTCGCGCACCGTAACGGCCTGGTCGTCGAGGGTGTCGAAGTCGACCGTGATGCAGAACGGCGTGCCGATTTCGTCTTGGCGGCGGTAGCGGCGGCCGATCGCGCCCGCGTCGTCGAAGTCGACGTTCCAGTGCTGGCGCAGCCGGTCGGCGAGTTCGCGCGCGACGGGTGAGAGCTGCTCGTTGCGCGAGAGCGGCAGCACCGCGGCCTTGATCGGCGCGAGGCGACGGTCGAGGCGCAGCACCGTGCGCTTGTCGACGCCGCCCTTAGTGTTGGGGGCCTCGTCTTCGTAGTACGCGTCGACAAGGAAGGCCATGAGCGAGCGGGTGAGGCCGGCGGCGGGTTCGATCACGTAGGGCGTCCAGCGCTCTTCTTTGCTCTGGTCGAAGTACGAGAGGTCGACGCCCGAGTGCTCCGAGTGTGTCTTCAAGTCGAAGTCGGTGCGATTGGCCACGCCCTCGAGCTCACCGAACTGCGACCCCGTGAAGCCGAAGCGATACTCGATGTCGACGGTGCGCTTCGAGTAGTGCGACAGCTTCTCGTCAGGGTGCTCGTGGAGGCGCAGGTTCTCGGGGTCGATGCCGAGATCGATGTACCACTGCAATCGGAACGCGCACCAGTACTCGTACCACTTCGGGCCGTCGGCGGGAGGCACGAAGAACTGCATCTCCATCTGCTCGAACTCGCGGGTGCGGAAGATGAAATTGCCCGGCGTGATCTCGTTGCGGAACGACTTTCCGATCTGGCCAATGCCGAACGGAGGCTTCATGCGGGCCGCGTTGAGCACGTTGACGAAGTTGACGAAGATGCCCTGGGCGGTCTCGGGGCGCAGGTAGTGCATCCCTGACTCTTCTTCGACCGGGCCGAGGTAGGTCTTCAACAGCCCCGAGAACTCTTTCGGCTCAGTCCACTGCCCGCGGGTGCCGCAGTTGACGCAGACGATGTCGGCGAGGCCGTTCTCGGGCGCGCGGCCCTTCTTCTCTTCGTACTCTTCTTCGAGGTGATCGGCCCGGTACCGCTTGTGGCAGCTCAGGCACTCGACGAGCGGGTCGCTAAACACCTCCACGTGGCCGGAGGCCTCCCACACGCGGCGGGGCAGGATCACGCTCGAGTCAAGCCCCACGACGTCATCGCGGCGG
>JBBQKE010000177.1:0-4342 GCA_038326585.1 Actinomycetales bacterium
GGCGGTCCGGCGCACTGAATACGGTCCATCACGCTTTGACGATGGGCAGCCCGATCGGCATCGTTCCCGGACCGATAACGAGTGCTGCGAGTGCGGGCTGTCACGCCACGCTGCGGGACGAGCCGGTCACGTGCGTCACGAGCGTGGCCGAGGTGATGCAGTTGGCGTTCGGGTCAGACGGCGTGCTCGATGTTCCCGCATCGCTCGGCATGGGCGACGACGCAGACAGCGCGACCAGCTCTGTCGCAGACCCGCTGCAGGTTCGCGTGATCGACGCGCTGCGGCCACGGCGAGGTCAGAGCGTCGACGACGTCGCCCGCTCGGTCGGAGAAAGCACCGGTCGCATCCACTCTGCACTCGGGGTGCTCGAACTTGAGGGGCATGCGACCCGAGGTAGTGACGGGCTGTGGCGCAGGTCTACGGTGGCGCGCGGTCGAGCAACGACCGAGCGGGCATCCTGACAACGCTACTGAGTGACCAGTAGCCTTAAGCCATGACGCAGATGGGGCAGTATCCGCCGGCCGGTCACGTTCTGGTGCACATCTCTGACACCCACCTGCTGGGGCAGGGCCGCTCGCTCTACGGCAAGGTTCCGGTCGAAGAGCGGTTGGCAGCAGCCCTCGCCCGACTCGAAGCTGGCCCGGTCACGCCCGATGCTCTCGTCTTCACGGGTGACCTCGCCGACCTCGGCGAGCCCGACGCCTATGTGCGACTTCGCGCCGTCGTCGAACCTGTCGCCGCGCGCCTCGGTGCCGAACTCATCTGGGTGATGGGCAATCACGATGAGCGAGCGCCCTACGCCTCGGTATTGTTTGACGAGCCCGAGACCGATGCGACGCAAGATCGCGTCTACGACATTCGAGGGTTGCGAGTGATCTCGCTCGACACGACGGTGCCGGGCTACCATCATGGCGAGCTCACGGCGCCGCAGCTGGAGTGGCTCACCGGAGTGCTCGCCGAGCCCGCGCCGCACGGCACGATCGTCGCCGTGCACCACCCTCCGGTGCCGACGCCGCTCGAAGTCATGGCCGTACTCGAGCTGCACGACCAGCCGGCGCTCGCCGCAGTGCTGCAGGGCACCGACGTGCGCATGATCCTCGGTGGCCACCTGCACTACTCCACCCACAGCACGTTCGCGGACATTCCCGTCTCGGTCGCTGCCGCCACGTGCTACACACTCGATCTGGGCGCAGACGCGTCTCGACTGCTCAGCGGCGTCGACGGTGGCCAGTCGTTCGACTTCGTGCACGTCTACGACGATCAGGTCGTCACGTCGACCATTCCGCTCGATGGTTTTCCCGAAGTGACCGGCTTCTCATCGGAGTACCGACCCATGATCGATGCAATGCCGGCGGATGATCGCCTCGAGCAACTGTCGAGCAAGACGTCGCACCTCAACCTCAACGAGGCTGCCGCGAGCGACGTTTAAGCGGGTTCGGAGCTCGCCCGGGCATCCGCTCGCCAGGTTCGCGGCCGATCCGATTCATCGGAATGTTTGCGATAGGCCTCCACGACGCGCGACAGATAGCGCGTGATGATGGCTTGCTCGTGCGGGTCGAAGTCAGTGATCGCTCGATCGACCTCCGTCACCATCGGGATAATGCGGCTCATGGCCCGACCGACCGACGCTGGCTCGGGCACCACGAGCGTGCCGCGTCGATCGTCAGGGTTCGGGGTGCGGCGAACGTGGCCGAGAGACTCGAGGCGATCGATCACCGTGGTGACGGCGCCCGATGAGAGCCCCAGGCGCTGGGCGAGCGCGGTCGGTGTCAACGACCCGGCGACAATCAGGTGCTGCATCGCCGTGAGGTCGGTCGAGTTGACAGTGAGCTCGTCGCCGAGGCCCCGTTCGAAGTCCTCCGTCACGTCGAGAAACTCGCGCAGCAGCAACGTTGCGGGGTGGGTGTCCCCGAAGCTGGGAGTCTGCTGATCCGATTGGCTCACCGGGCCAGGGTACCGCTAGTTTCTTCGAAGGTCATGTATCTCGACCGTCAAGATATATTGTGAATCCAGGTTGTGCCGCGCGCTGACCTGCCCCAGCTCACCACCCCGCCCCTCAGTGCAAGGAGCCTCATGAACGCGCTCACGCGCTTCATCACCGCCGCGAAAACATCGTGGATCGTTCTCGTCGCGGGGATTGCCGCGACAGTCGCCCTCTGTGTGGCGGCGGGCTACCCGACCGCCGACGCCGCGCCCCCGGTGGGCTTGCCCGAGTCAGCGGAGTCGGTGCAGGCGGCGGCGCTGCTCGAGCAGTTCGCCGATGATGAGTCAACGAGCGGTCTGCTGGTCTTCGGGCGCGAGAGCGGCGAGCTGACCGACGACGACCTGGCGGCGATCGTCGAGCGCACGACCGAGCTCGCCGACATCGCGCTCGACGGGTTCGTGCCGCCCCCGTCAGTATCTGATGACGGCACGACGGCGCTGGTCGTGATGCCGCTCGAGATCGTCGACAGCGTTTCGGGCCAAGCCGAGCGGGCCGACGAGATTCGCATCATCGCCACCGACGGTCTACCCGACGGTGTGATCGTGTGGTTCACCGGGGCCGAGGGCTTTTCAGTCGACATCGCCGCGGTCTTCGAGGGCGCCAACTTCGTGCTGCTCAGCATCACGGCGCTCGTCGTCGCCCTGCTGCTCATCATCACCTACCGCAGCCCCGTGCTCTGGATCGTGCCGCTCGCGGTCGTCGGCGTCGCAGACTTCATTGCCGGCATCGCTGCACGACTCGTCGCCGAAGGGCTCGGCATCACTCTTGACGGCTCGGTCACGGGCATCCTCTCAGTGCTCGTGTTCGGTGCCGGCACGAACTACGCGCTGCTGCTCATCGCGCGCTACCGAGATGAATTGCGCCTGCATGTTGATCGGCGCGCAGCGATGGCGATCGCTCTGCGGGGTGCAGGCCCGGCCATCATTGCGAGCGGCTCGACGGTTGCCCTGGCGCTGGCCACGCTGCTCTTCGGAGAACTGGCGGGCAACCGATCGCTCGGCCTTGCCGGGGCCGTGGGCATCGTCGTGGCGATGGCCTACGCACTGCTGGTGCTGCCCGCCGCGCTCGTGATCTTCGGTCGGTGGATCTTCTGGCCGATCGTGCCGAAGTACGGTTCACCCGACGCGATCTCGCGCAGCCCCTGGGGCAAGCTCGGGCGCGCCGTCAGCAAGCGGCCGGTGATAGTGGCGATCGTCGGGTTCGCCGTGCTCGGCGCCATGGCGACCGGCCTCACGACTCTCAATGTCGGACTCTCGCAGAACGACCGCTTCATCGTGAAGCCGGAGGCCGTGCTCGGCCAAGAGCGCCTCGCCGAGGCTTTTGCTGCCGGAAGCTCGGCGCCGGCGGCGATCGTGATCCCTTCGGCTGACCTCGACGAGGTGCTCGCAGGAGTGCTCGACGTCGACGGAGTCGATGATGCAGTGCCCGGTGAGTCGAACGACGACATCGCCCAGATCACTGTGGTGCTCGATGCCGATCCCGAGAGCGAACGTGCCTTCGAGATCGTGGCTGACCTGCGCCTTGCCCTTGACGACCTCGGCGACGGAACCGGACTGGTCGGCGGCATCGACGCAGAAGGGCTTGACCTGCGCGACGCCCAGCAGCGCGACCAGAGTCTTGTGATTCCGTTGATCCTCGTGCTCGTGTTCGTTGTGCTCGTCGTGCTGCTGCGCGCGCTACTGGCGCCGCTGCTGCTGCTTGTCGCGGTCGTCGCGAGCTACTTCAGTGCCGTGGGGATCGGGTCGATCATCTTCGCCACCGTCTTCGGGTTCCCCGGTGTCGACACCACCGTGCTGCTGTTCAGCTTCTTGTTCCTCGTCGCGCTAGGTGTCGACTATTCGATCTTCCTCGTGACGCGCGCGAAAGAGGAGGTTCCGTTGCTCGGCACCTCGGAGGGCATGGTGCGCGCGCTCGCGGCAACGGGTGGAGTGATCACGAGTGCGGGAATCCTGCTGGCCGCCGTGTTTGCGGTGCTCGGCGTGCTGCCGCTCATCGCGCTCACGCAGATCGGTGTCATCGTGTGCATCGGCGTGCTGATCGACACCCTGCTCGTGCGCACCATCATCGTGCCCGCCATGACCTTCATCGCGAAAGATCGCTTCTGGTGGCCCCGTCGCCCTGAATTGACCGACGCAGAAGCCGCCGCGCGCGGGGCCAACGGTCAGGCGGCGCGCATGCCCGATGAGGTCGTCGAACGGCTGCCTGAACCGTCACCTGCCGCCTGACGTACGGCCTGTCGCCCATGCGTTCGCGCCCCGCAAGGCTCATGCTGGGTGCATGCACGAGCGAGCATCCGCGATGCGCGAGGCGACGGTTGCGCATCTTCGCGCCCTCGAGCTCGAGCGCGGAGTGAGTGCG
>JBBQKE010000178.1:0-4328 GCA_038326585.1 Actinomycetales bacterium
GGGATCCGACGAGCGCAGGCGCGTTGAGCGTCGCAGCGTGCGCCAGAGACCCGGGGCGAGCAGGAGAGCGACGAGCAGCGCGGTGAGAGCGCCGGCGAGAGCGCGAGCATCCGTGCCGCCATCGAGGATTCCCGGCGTGCCCGAGCCGTCAGCTGACCCGTCGTTGCCGCCGTCGATGAGAGCGCCGGCATCGGGAGCATCGTCACGGCCGGTGACCCGGTCGACGGGGTCGGTCTCGGTGTCTGGCGTGGGCGCCTCCGGCTCTGCCTCGACCGGTTCGCCCGTCTCAGGGTCGATCTCAGGAACCTCATCGGGGGCGGGCACGTCGGCCGAGGCGTAGTCGGGCACCGCACCGCGTGAGGGCGTCGGCTCAAACCGCACCCAGCCGATTCCGTCAAAGTGCAGCTCGGGCCAGGCATGCAGGTCGTCGGTGCTCACGACGTACTCGCTGGGCACATCGGGGTTGCGCACGCCGGGCAGGAAGCCGACGGCGATGCGCGCGGGAATGCCGAGCGTGCGAGCCATAAGCGTCATCGCCGAGGCGTAGTGCACGCAGTACCCGGCCTTGACGTCGAGAAAGACCGCGACGACATCGGCGCTCGTGCCGTCGTAGCCGAGCTCGACCGGCGCCGACTCGGAGTAGACGAAGTCGCCCTGGGTGAAGAACCGCTGCAGGGCGAGCGCGTCGTCGTAGGCCGAGTCTCCGGCAGCTGCGTCAGCAATCTGCTGCGCCGTGTTCGCAATGATCGGATCGATACCGTCTGGCAGGGCGCGGTACGGCTCGAGCTGCGGCGCGGCGACCTGCGCGGTGCGCAACTGCTCGGGAGTCGGCTGCGCGATGAGACTGTCGACGTCATAGGCGCCTTCGCGCACGCTGCCCTCGACCGTGCTGAGCGTCACCCCGGCCTCGTTGACGCGCCATTCCCCCGCGAGTCCGCTCACCTGCTCAGGAGCACTGGGCAACGGCAACCAGCGGGTACGCACATTCTCGAGCTGGATGCGGGTCGACACCGAGGTGGTCGCCACCGCATCGCCGAGCCACGTCGGGGGCCCGATAGAGCCCGGCTGCACCTGCTCGCCTGCGACGACGGGCTGCACGGTGTCGTCGGTGAACTCGGCCAGGTGCGAAAGCGTGAGGTAGAGGCCGCCGTCGGCGTCGGTGCTGTACCGCAGCGCCGTCACAGGCGTGTTGCGCCGCAGGTCATCGCCGAGCTCGAGCACGGGGTTGATTCCCGTGACGAGTCCGGGCACGCCCCCGCCCGGCAAAGCGGCCCCGGCGACGACAGGGGGCAGCAGGGGCGGCACGATGAGGGCCGCGACAAGAACTCCGGCGGCGACTGCGACCGCGCGGCCGAGCGCGGGGGCTCCCCCGCTCGCGGCAGGGCGGTGCAGCGCGAGCAGCAGCAAGAAGGCGGCGGTCGTTGCGAGCACCGTGACCAAGGGCAGGGCACCGGGAACGAGGATGACCGGCACGGCGAGCATGCCGAGCAGCGGGATGGCGGCTGCCGCCGGCCGTCGGCTCAGCGTGGCGACCGCATCGACGATCACGGCGAAGGCCGCGACGCCCGAGGCCATCAGAAAACGGATGCCGTCGTCGGCAACGGCCGGGATCGACTGCTCGGCGATGGAGAGCTCGCCCGCGCGAATCAGTTCGGCGAAGCGCTGCAGCGTCTCGGGTGTCGGCACGATGCCCAACAGCGCAGTGTCGGCCGCGAACAGCAGAGTGAGCGCGAGCAGCGCCGCGACGCCGGCTGCGGCGAGGGAGGCGACCGCCGACACGAGGCGCCGCACGCGGCGCATCGCGACACGTGCGAGCGCCGCAGCGGCGATGGCTGCAGTCGCCACGATGAGAGCGGTGGGGCCCCACAGCCCCTCGTCGAGCATCACACTGAAGCCCGTGAGCGCCGCGGCGACACTCAGCAGCGCGACGGCGCTCAGCCCTAGTGTTGAGCGCCGCTGCGGAATCGGCGAGGTCGCGCGCTCAGACACGAGAAGCCCCTGCGCTCGTGGCCCAGTCAGGCAGGCTCGGCTCGGGCACCCCGAGCAGTGCGAGCCAGGCGGTGTCGGGCGTGAACCGGGCAGGCACCCGAACGACGTTCCAGCCGGCGCGCTCGAAGGCATCCCGTGCCGGGTCGGGGTCGATCGAGCCGTCATCGCGCACGACCGCGGCGGGCAGACCCACGAGCAGAGCAAGGGCGGGGGCGGCGGATGCGCGCTGAGCGAGCATCCATTGCGTCGTCTCGGCGTCGGGCGCGCCCGAGAGAGCGACGATCGGCAACGAACCCGATCGCAACAGTGACGGCAGGCTCGCGTCGAGATCGGGTTCTGCATCGGTGAGTGACGCGATCGCGAGCGCGCCGAGAATGTGACCAACCGGTCCGTCGGCGACCGGCGACTGCTCATCGTCGAGCACCGCGTGAGCGCTGGGTGTCGTCAGCTCGACCGAGTAGCCGCGCTCGGCGAGGTGCACGGCGGCGGAGGCACCCATGCGCACAGTCCACTCGAAATCGTCGCTCGACGCGGGCCGACCAGGCGCACCGCGCACGAACCGCGCATCCCGATACGACGGGGCTTGAGTGTCGACGATCAGCCGGGCGTGCGGGCCTGCCTGCGGCTCTTCTTGCCGCACCATGAGCTCGCCCTGCCGCGCCGTGACCCGCCAGTGCACACGGCGCAGGGCATCACCATCGCGATACTCGCGCGTAATGACATCGTCGTCTGACCGCTCACGCGATCGGGTCGTGCGCGGCCCCGCTTCGGTCGAGGGGTCGGGCATCGGGCCGACGGGCAACGGGGTCACGGCGGGGATGACCAGTTGGGTCGTCGTCGCGATCGTGTCGCTCACCCGCACCGCGAGGGCGAAGGGGTCGCGATTCTCGATCAGCAGCGGGCCAACGCTCACGAGCCCTCGTCGCCCCGGAGCGAACCGGTAGCCGAGAGTCGCGGGCCGCGTGGCCCGCACTTCGCGCAGTCGCCCTGGGCCCGCAAAGCCGGGATGCATCGGCACACGCTCGACCCACTCGGCGGCGCGAGCTCGACCGTTGACGGCGACGTTTACGCGCACCGTCTCGCCTTCAACGGCCACGACGGGGTCGAGTTGGCGCGAGACTCGCACGCGCGGCCTAGACGTGGCGACGGCGAACAGGGCGATGAGCGGCGCCGCGATCGCGACCGCGGCGACGGGCAGCAGCTCGGGGCGCTCGATGACGTAGGCGACGATGCCGATCGCGACCCCGACCGCGAGGAACGCGATGCCGCGCGCAGTCAGGCGAGGCACGGTGCGACCTAGGCCCGCGACGACGGCACGGGCACCGCGGTGGCCGCGACGATGCGCTCGACCACCTCGTCGACGCTGCGCACCGGGCGCCCATCGGGGTGCTGTGCGCGCGGCACGAGCAGCATGCGGTGCGAGAGAACGGTGGTCGCCAGAGCATCGATGTCGTCGGGCACGACAAAATCGCGACCGTCGAGTGCCGCCCGAGCACGGCTGGCGCGCACGAGTTGCAGGGTCGATCGCGGGCTCGCACCGAGGCGCAGAGCAGAGTCGTCGCGCGTTGCCTGCACGATCGCGACGGCATAGCGCTCTACGGCGGGGCTCACGTAGACCTCGCGCACGGTCGCGATCATGCGGCGCAGTCCGGCGACGTCGACGACCGGGGTCAGTCGCTCGAGTGGACTGCCGTGCTCGCGATCGCGCACCATGAGCGCCTCGCTCTCGGCGTCCGGATAGCCGATCGAGATGCGCGCCATGAAGCGGTCACGTTGCGCCTCGGGCAGCGCATACGTGCCCTCCATCTCGATCGGGTTCTGCGTGGCGACGACCAAGAACGGGCTCTCGAGGTGGTGGGTCTTGCCGTCGACCGTGACCTGCTGCTCTTCCATGCACTCGAGCAGCGCGCTCTGCGTCTTGGGGCTCGCGCGGTTGATTTCGTCGCCGATCACGATGTGCGCGAACACTGGCCCAGGCGTGAACTCGAAGGTGCCGAGCTGTTGCCGAAACACACTGACGCCCGTGATGTCGGCGGGCAGCAGGTCGGGCGTGAACTGAATGCGGTTGACGGTGCCAGCGATGCACTTCGCGAGCGCGCGAGCGAGCATCGTCTTGCCGACACCAGGAACATCCTCGATCAGCAGGTGCCCCTCGGCCAGCAGCACGGTGAGCGCGATATCGACCGCCTCCGGCTTGCCGTCGAGCACGCCGTTCATGGCACGGCGGATTCCCGCACCCAGCTCGGCGAATTCGTCAGCAGTGAGGCCCTCGGTCGTCGACGTCGTCGTCATGGTCATTGCTCGACTCTGCCACGGTCTTCCGGCGAGTGTGCCGAGAA
>JBBQKE010000179.1:0-4320 GCA_038326585.1 Actinomycetales bacterium
GGGTACTGGCCCAACGTCGATGACACGTTCTCGCTGGCCCGTGCGCTCGGCCTGCTGCCCTTTTTCGTGCTCGGCTGGCGGGCGCGCGAGTGGGGGCTCGGCGAAGTGTGGCTCGGCGGACATCGACTCAGCGACCGCATCAACGAAGGCCCGCGCACCGTGCTGCGCGTCGCCGCCGCGAGCCTGCTCATCGCGTGGTCGGCGGTGATCGTGGTCGGTCTCGACCACTGGCGCGCGGTCGACCTGAGGCTCTGGCTGTTCTACACCGACCCCTATGGGGCGATGGATGCTCCCGAATGGTGGGCAGGTGTCATCCGGCTGGGGTTCCTCGTGCTCACGACCGCCCTCTGCGCGGCCGTTCTCGTGCTCACCCCTCGCCGAACCACCCCGTTCACCGCACTCGGCGGTGCGACGCTGTACGTCTATCTGCTGCACACCTTCGCGCTGTATCCGATCAGAGAATCGGGAGTACTCGGCGGCGAGAACTCGGGCTGGCCGTGGCTCGTCGGCATGATCGTGCTCGCTCTTGTGATCGCGGTCGTGCTGTCGACGCCGTTCGTGCGACGCATGGCGAGGCCGCTCGTCGAGCCCCGGGTCGAGTGGCTGTTCCGCCGCGAGCGCTGAGCGGGCATCCGTCGGGGCAGAGACGCACCCGCGCCAGCATTACGGCGCGTGACGGCCGCCGTTGACCCGCTGTCTCGGGCGACGTACCGTCAAAGCGACCCGCCCGCGACGCAAGGAGCCGCCATGACCGACTACAAGTTCGAAACCCTGCAGATTCACGCCGGGGCGCAGCCCGACCCGGTGACGAACGCGCGAGCGACTCCGATTTACCGCACGACGGCCTACGTCTTCAACGATGCGGAGCACGCCAAGAACCTGTTCGCACTCGCGGAGTTCGGCAACATCTACACGCGGATTCAGAACCCGACGCAAGACGTCGCCGAGCAGCGCATCGCCGCGCTCGAAGGCGGTACGGCTGCCCTGCTCGTCGCCTCGGGCCAGTCGGCCACGACGTACGCCGTGCTGAACATCGCGCAAGCCGGCGACCACATCGTGTCGTCGTCGTCGGTCTACGGGGGCACCTACAACCTGTTCACCTACACGCTCGCGAAGCTCGGCATCGAGGTCACGTTCGTCGAAGATCAAGACGACGCAGACGAGTGGAAGGCCGCGATCCGTCCGAACACCAAGCTGCTGTTTGCCGAGACGGTCGGCAACCCGAAGATCAACATTCTCGACATCGAGAAGGTTGCCGGTGTTGCGCACGATGCTGGCCTGCCGCTCATCGTCGACAACACCATCGCGACGCCCTTCTTGATCCGTCCGCTCGAGCACGGTGCTGACATCGTCGTGCACTCGGCCACGAAGTTCCTCGGCGGCCACGGCACGGTCATGGGCGGCTTCATCGTCGACGGCGGAAAGTTCGCGTGGTCGAAGAATGTCGAGAAGTTCCCCGGCCTCACCGAGCCCGACCCCTCGTACCACGGAGCGAGCTACACGGGCGTGCTCGGCGACGGCATCGCCTACATCATCAAAGCGCGGGTGCAGCTGCTTCGCGACATCGGCGCGGCCGTCTCTCCCGACAACGCCTGGCAGCTCATTCAAGGCATCGAGACCCTGAGCCTGCGCATCGAGCGCCACGTGCAGAATGCGCAGACGGTGGCGCAGTGGCTCGAAGCGCATCCTGACGTCGCTTCAGTCAGCTACAGCGGGCTGGCGTCGAGCCCGTGGCACGCCCACGCACAGAAGTACGCGCCCCGCGGCGTCGGCGCGGTGCTCTCGTTCGAGCTCAAGGGCGGAGTCGACGCGGGCCGCACGCTCGTCGACTCGGTGACTCTCTTCAGCCACGTGGCCAACATCGGCGACGTGCGCAGCCTCATCATCCACCCCGCGTCGACGACGCATTCGCAGCTCACGCCCGAGCAGCAGCTGACAACGGGGGTCACCCCGGGGCTCGTGCGCCTCTCAGTCGGGCTCGAGAACGTCGACGACATCATCGCCGACCTCGAGGCCGGCTTCGCGGCCGCCCGTGCGGTCACGGCGGCGAACGCGGCGTAGAGCTCGCAGACACCCGTCGAGCGACCGAGCGCTCGGCGGTTCCACCCCACTCACCACAGCACGCTCGACCCCCGTCGTCACACGGCGGGGGTCGAGCGCATCCTGCGAGACAATGGCCTGAGCATGGATTGGCAGACGAGCGAAGACACGGTGCCCTCGGCGTTCATCACCGAGGCGAATCGTCGTGCCCTGCTCGGCACTCCGCCCACCTCGGGCGCATGGCGCGAGGGCGACCCTCCCGGTGACCGGCGCTTCCAGCCCGTCGGCTCGCTCGTGCTCGAATCGGGCCGGGAATTGCCTCACGCGCGCCTCGCCTACGAGACCTGGGGCGAGCTGAACGAGCTGCGCGACAATGCTGTGCTCGTCATGCACGCGCTGACCGGCGACAGCCACGTCGTCGGCCGCCCCGGCATCGGCCACGCGATGGCTGGCTGGTGGGGTGGCGTCGTCGGCCCCGGCCTCGCTGTCGACACCGATCGCTGGTTCGTCATCGCGCCGAACATGCTCGGCGGGTGCCAGGGCTCGACAGGCCCGTCATCCGTCTCTCCCGACGGCGCGGAGTGGGGCTCGCGGTTTCCGTACCTCACCATTCGAGACCAAGTCGCGGCGCAGGTCGTACTGGCCGACGCGCTGGGCATCGAGCGGTTCGCCGCCGTCATCGGTGGATCGATGGGCGGCATGCACGCGCTCGAATGGGCGGTCGAGCATCCGCACCGCGTCGAACGCCTGGCGGTTCTCGCCGCACCGGCCGTCTCGAGCGCTGACCAGATCGGTCTCAACTCTGTGCAGATCGAGGCGATCCGCATGGATCCGCTCTTTCGCGACGGCGATTACTACGACGAGCCCGAGGGGCCGTTTCGAGGGCTCGCCCTCGCCCGGCGCATGGCCCTGCTCAACTATCGCTCGCCGAGCGAGTTGAACGAGCGCTTCGAGCGGTCGTGGCAGGGCGTACTCGACCCGCTCGGTCGCGGCGGCCGCTTCGCGGTCGAGAGTTATCTCGACTTTCACGGCAACAAGTTCACGCGCCGCTTCGACGCCGGCAGCTACATCACCCTCGTCGAAGCCATGAACTCCCACGATGTGACCCGCGGTCGGGGTTCTCTCGCCGATGCGCTCAGAAGGGTGTCTGCCCGCAGTCTCGTGCTCGGCATCGACAGCGACCGGCTCTTCCCGCTCGATCAGCAGCAGGTCATCGCCGCGCACCTGCCGCACTCGATCCACGGCGAACAGGCCGTGGTCATCTCATCACCGTTCGGGCACGACGCCTTCCTCATCGAAGATGACCTCGTCGGTCCGCCGCTCGCGCGGCTGCTCGCGAGCTGAACGGTCGCGACGATGCAACGGCCGATCGCACGGTGCGTCGCCCTTGCCGTCTTCGTCGCCGCGCTCGGCGGATGCTCAGCGGTGCTCCACTCTGACCCCCAGCTCGAGGCTTCCGATGCGCCGTCATCGATCAGTGAGGTGTCGGCGACCGCCGAGCTGTACCGCACTCGTAGCGATCCGGCTCGCGGCGGAATCCAGCTCAGCGTGACCAACAACGGGGTCGACCCGCTGACGGTGACCCGCGTCGTCGTCGACTCGGCCGCGTTGGCCACGCCGATCGAGCGCGACCGCACGACGGTTATCCCGGCAGGGGCGACGCGCGACCTCGCCCTGCTTCTCCCGGCACCGCAGTGCTCGAGCCAGGCGATTCTGCCCAACGCGGTGCTGACGGTCGTTCTCGGCCCCGGCGCCAGGGACGAGGTGCGGCTACGCACGACTGATCGCCTGGGCCAGTGGTTCGAGTGGCACGATCGCGCGTGCTTCGCTGAAGCGGCAGCCACGCAGGTCGATCTCGAGCTGCGCCGTGCTCCGAGTCTCGACGACGTCGAGATGGGCACGATCGGCGCAGAGTTGATAGCAACGGCGAAGGGCGGCGAGGTCACGCTCGTCTCCATCGATGACACCGTGCTCTTTGCCCTGGTCGGTGACTCGACAACCTCTGACCGGATGCCCACTCTTGCCCTCGATCGGGGGCTCGCCGTTGGCGCGACGACCGTGGTGTCGGTCTACTTGGCGGCGGCCCGATGCGACCCGCACGCGGTGGCCGAAGACAAGCAGGGCACGATCTTCTCCGTGCACCTCGACCTGGACGGCGCACGAGGCTCGACGACGGTGATCAGTGACGACGCGACCCGGGCAGCGCTGTACGACGCGATCACTCAGGCCTGCCGCTTCTGAGGCTATCGGGCTCGAAGATGCCACACTGTTCTTCATGAG
>JBBQKE010000180.1:0-4318 GCA_038326585.1 Actinomycetales bacterium
GGTATTCCTCGCTGGGCCCTTCCAGTGCAGCCGTCAACTCAACGGAGTCGCCCTGTTCGAGCGGGTACGAGCTGTCGCCCTCGACGACGTCACCGTTGAGGGTCCAGATGACTCCACCATCGTTCGTCAGCGTCACGCTGCCGAGGGTGCCCTCACAGTCGCCGCCGACGATCTCGGCCGCTGCCTCGGTCGCGGGGAAGGTTCCCGGGCAGAAGGCCGACGCGAGGAAGGTGTGCGTCCACGGCGTGTAGCCGTCAGGCAGGACGAAGCCTTCCGCTGCAAAAGCCTCGACCTTGACGACATCGAGCGGGGCGACGGTGATCGTCACCTCGGTCTCGCCTTCGGGGAACACCACGGTAGTCGGGCCAACTTGCTCGTCCGTGCCTTCATTGATCGTGTAATCGTAGGTGACGCCGTCCACGTGGGTCACCGTGAAGGTGGCGACGCGCAGAGCGTTGGGGCCCGACCCTTCGCAGAAGTCGGTCTCGTCAACAATCGGGACGACCGCCCCGCCGACCTCACCACAGTCAATCGAGGTCGACCCCACCGTCTCGGTGAACGTCGCATCGCCATCGATGGTCGAGCCCAGAGGCGCAATCGCCGTGATCTCATAATCGTCCGCAGACAGA
Source organism: Actinomycetales bacterium (assembly GCA_038326585.1). Lineage (GTDB taxonomy): Bacteria > Actinomycetota > Actinomycetes > Actinomycetales > Microbacteriaceae > Microcella. The sequence goes on from JBBQKE010000180.1 coordinate 630, forward strand.
CCCGTGAGCGTGTCACCCGGCTCGAAGGTGCCATCGACATTCTCGACCGTGAAGGTCACACCGTCATCACCAATGAACGTGATCGTGCCCTCACCATCAACACAGTTCTCCGGAATCGACGTCGTCGACGCTTCCACTATCGGCAGGTCGCAGTCGATCGAGGTCGACCCCACCGTCTCGGTGAACGTCGCCTCGCCATCGAGAGTCGAGCCCAGAGGCGCAATCGCCGTGATCTCGTAATCGTCAGCAGACAAGCCGGTCAACACGTCACCAGGCTCGAACGTGCCATCGACGCCGTCAACCGTGAAGGTCACACCGTCATCACCAATGAACGTGATCGTGCCCTCACCATCAACACAGTTCTCTGGTGTCGACGACGTCGACGCATCCACCAGAGTCGGCCGTGCGATCACCGTGAAGCCTGCGTGTGAGATGCCAGACCCTTGCTCAAGCTTGAAGGCATAGGTGCTGCCGTCGTACTCAGAGGTGTCGATCTCGACGATGGTCTGACCGCCCTTGATGCACAAGTTGACGTCATATCCGGGTGTGATGGTCCACGAGAAGGTTCCGTTCTCTGACCACGTCGCGGTGCCCCACTCCTCTGTGGCAAGAGCATTGTCCGAGGTATTCCACGAGTCGGGCTTCTCGTAGTTGCGCGGGGCGCTGTTACAGGTGAAGGGACTGGCTCCGCTCACCGTCACGGTGACGCCCGCCGGCGTCGCGGGCTCGTCGGCGGTTTCGCCCTCGCCGCCACCAGGGCCGACCTCGACATCGTCGGTCTTCTTAGCCGGCGTCAGCACGGGCCCAGCAACGCGCTCGGCGACAGGCTCAGGGGCAGCCTCGACGACGGGATCCTCAACAACGGACTCTTCGACGACAGTGTCTTCAACAACGGCCTCAGCGACCGCGGTCTCGACGACCACGGGTTCAGTCTCCGCTGATTCGAGCGCGAGAGCGGCACCAGCGCCGCCAACGCTTATTCCGAGCATGAGAACAGCGGCAGTTGCCGCAGAGAGAATTCTAGAACGCAACATTGAGTGCTCCTGGGGGATTGGAGCCCAAAGATCCACGCAGGGTCCTGGCGGAGGGTATTCGGGGTATCGGGTAATCGGGTGTGTTGACGTCAGTTTTCGACAAACTTCGGGTAAGTCGAGCTTGGGTCACCGAAACTGTAGCCCGCTCCCCCGACTAACGCCAGTACAGACTGGTCGGTCTACCCCAAAAGGGGGGAAGCGGAGCTTTCAGTTTTTGCTATGTGTCGATTGTGCGGCGTCTGACCACAGCACGACGCTCAGTGCACGAATTCAAGAAGGTCGACGCCGAGCGCGCGCAGGGCATCCATCACCCTCAGTCGGCGGGGCAGGTCGGTGTCGTCGAAGTGCACCGAGACCGCGTAGGCGACACCGGTCCGGGGTCCACGCAGAATGCCGGCCTCGCTGCGCACCCCTGCGTCGGTTCCCGTCTTGTTGACCATCCACGTGTTGTGCTCGACGCCACGATGCGACAACGGGTCGCGGCCGAATGCGCTTGCGACCATGGACAGGTCGGCGTTGAGCGAGAGCCAGCTGAGCACGCGTTGACTCGTGACCGGGTCGATGATGTGACCGTTGGCGAGAGCCTGAAACAACCACGCGAGCTCGGCCGTCGACCCGACCGACAACTGCGGAGCGTCATCCGGTCCGCGCACGTCGCGCACCCGATCGAGAAGCGCGGTGCGCACAAGGCCGAGCTTCTCGGTGCGCGATCGCACGGCGTCGAGCCCGACCTGGCGCAGCAGCACGTTGGTGGCGAGGTTGTCACTCGTCGCGCCCACGAGGGCAGCGAGGTCAGCGATCGGAAAGGCGGGAGCCTGGAGGTGCTGCCAGAGCCCACTGTCGGCCACGGCATCCTGCGCCGAGCGGTCGGCGATCGCGAAGTCGCTCACGGTGCGATCCGTCAGGCGAGCGCTCACCTCGATGAGCAGCAGAATCTTGCCGATGCTCGCGGTCGGCAGCACGATGCGCTCGTCGACGGCGAACACGCTCTCACCCGAGTCGAGGTCGGCGATCGCGACCGACACCCGTGCACCTTCGTAGGCGACAGCGCCGAGCGCGCGGTAGGCGGGCTTGAAGTGCGGCTGCCGCACCGTCGCCAGATGGCGCGCCTGACGCGGGGCTCCCTCGCGGGCGCCCCGGTCTCGCGTCAGCGGCGCATCTACCAAATGGCCACCCGCGCGTCGGGCTCGAGCCAGAGCTGGTCGGCGGGCGCGACCTCAAAGGCCTCGTAGAAAGCGTCGAGGTTGCGCACGATCTGGTTGCATCGAAACTCGTTGGGCGAGTGCGGATCGATCGACAGCAGCCGCAGCGCCTCTTCGGAACGGATGGCGATCTGCCAGGCCTGAGCCCACGACAAGAAGAAGCGCTGCGCGGCCGTGAGGCCGTCGATCACCGGCTGCTCGGCGCCGTCGAGCGACAGCAGGTAGGCCTTCCACGCAATGCCGAGGCCACCGAGGTCGCCGATGTTCTCACCGATGGTGAGCGCGCCGTTCACGTGGTGGCCGGGCGTCTCGGTCGGTTCGAGAGCGTCGTACTGCGCGATGAGGGATGCGGTGCGCGCCTCGAACGCCGTGCGATCTTCTTCGGTCCACCAGTCGTGCAGTCGCCCGTCGCCGTCGAACCGCGAACCCTGGTCGTCGAAACCGTGCCCGATCTCGTGGCCGATGACCGCGCCGATCGCGCCGTAGTTGGCCGCAGCATCCCGATCTTCATCGAAGAACGGAAACTGCAGGATGGCGGCGGGAAACACGATCTCGTTGAAGCCGGGGTTGTAATAGGCGTTGACGGTCTGGGGAGTCATGAACCACTCGTCACGGTCGATTGGCGAGCCGATCTTCTTCAGCTCGCGCTGAAACTCGAACTCGCCGGCGGCCTGCACGTTCGCGAGCAGATCGTCAGCGGCGATCTCGAGCGACGAGTAGTCGCGCCAGCGGTCGGGGTAGCCGATCTTCGGCGTGAACTTCTGCAGCTTGTCGAGGGCGCGCTCGCGCGTGGCGGGGGTCATCCACTCGAGCGTCTCGATGCTCTGCCGATAGGCCTCGACGAGGTTCGCGACGAGGTCGTCCATGGCGGCCTTCGCGGTCGGCTTGAAGTGACGCTCGACGTAGGTCGCGCCGACGGCTTCACCCATGGCCCGCTCGACGAGGCCGACTCCGCGCTTCCAGCGCGCGCGCAGCTCGGGCGCGCCCGTGAGCGTGCGGCCGAAGAAGGCGAAGCTCTCATCGACGAAGGCGCTCGACAGATAGGGGGCCATCGACCGCACGATCGCATAGCGCAGCCAGTCGCGCCAGTCGTCGAGGTCGCGGCCGGTGAGCTCGACGGCGATGCCGTTCGTCACGTCGGGCTGCCGCAGCACGACCTCGGTAAGGGTCTCAGCGGGGATGCCGTAGCCGTCGCGCCAGACGCCCAAGTCGACGCCCGTGGCGCGTGCCGCCCAGTCGTCGAAGGTCGACAAGTTGTAGGTGGCCTGCGCGTCGCGGTTGCGCACGGTGTCCCAGTGGTGCGCGGCGATCGCGGTCTCGAGGGCCACGACACGCTGCGCCCGGGCTACTGAGTCGTCGAGGCCGGCGAGCGCCAGCATGCGTTCGACGTGCGAGCGGTAAGAGGCGAGCGTCTCGGCGTGCTTCTCTTCGCGGTAGTACGCCTCGTCGGGCA
>JBBQKE010000181.1:0-4306 GCA_038326585.1 Actinomycetales bacterium
CACTGCGCCGGCGCATCGGCTACCTTCCTGGCGAGCTTGCTCTCGAGGGTCGGGCGACGGCTCGCAGCCTGCTGCGGCACTACGCCGAGCTCAACGGCGACGCCGATCACGGCCGCATCGACGCGCTCGCAGACCGCCTCGGCCTCGATCTGGGACGCCCTGTGCGGTCGCTCAGCAAGGGCAACAAGCAGAAGGTCGGTCTCGTGCAGGCCTTCGCGCACCGACCAGACCTGCTCGTGCTCGACGAACCGACGAGCGGTCTCGACCCGCTCGTGCAGCAGGAGTTCTTGTCGATGGTGCGCGAGGCCCGCGACGCGGGCCAGACAGTCTTTCTCAGTTCTCACGTCATCAGCGAGGTGCAGCAGGCCGCCGACGATGTCGCGGTGCTGCGCGCCGGTCGCATCGTCGATGTGAGCACGGTCGACAGTTTGCGAGCCGCCGCTCGCCGGTCGGTGCGCATCACGGTGCGCGCGTCCGACCGCGACGCCCTCCTCGGCCGGTTGAGCACGGTGTCGATGCTCGACGACCTCAGCGTGACCGAAGCCGATGGCACGGCCGTGGTGCACGGCATGCTCGGCGACGGCGTCGCACCGTTCGTCGCAGCCGTCGCAGCGAGCGACGTGCTCGACCTCGTCGTGCAAGAACCCGATCTCGAGAGCGCGGTGCTGGGCTTCTACGGCCCGAGGGCCGAGGAGGAGCAAGAATGACCGCGACAGCCACGCCGATCGCGCCACGGACCACCGCATCGACCATCGCGCGCGCGCGCCCGCTCCCCGTGCTGCGACGCCAGCTCGCCGAGAGCTGGCGCGGCCTCATCGGCTGGGCGCTCGGCCTCGCCGCCGTCGTCGGCATGTACCTGCCGCTGTACTCGACGATCGGCGGCAACCCCGAGTTTCTCGCCATCATCGAGAGCCTGCCGCCCGAACTCGTCGCGGCACTCAGCTACGACCAGATCACGACCGGGGCCGGCTACACCCAGGGCACCGTGCACGGTCTCATCGGTTTCGTGCTCATCACGATCGCGGCCGTCACCTGGGGGGCATCGATCATCGCCGGCGACGAAGAACGGGGCACTCTCGAGATCGTGATCGCCCACGGCGTGGGCCGCACGCAGCTCGTTCTCGAGCGCTTCGCGGCGATCGCGCTCAAGCTCATCGCGCTCGCGGTGCTGCTCGGGCTCATGGTGCTCGCACTCAACGAGCCCGCCGCGCTCGAACTCTCGCTCGAGGGCATTGTCGCCGGCTCGGTGGCGCTGCTCGGCCTGGGTCTGCTCACGGCCGCCGTGGGCACGATGACGGGTGCGATCGTGGGCCGCAGAACCATCGCGGTCGGTGCCGCTGCCGGCGTCGCGGTGCTCGGCTATGCGCTCAACGCCCTCGGAAATCAGAACCCCGATCTCGAGTGGATGCACGCGTTGTCGCCCTACTTCTGGGCATTCGGCGCCGAGCCGCTCGCCGAAGGGTTCGACCCGCTCATGGCGGCGCTCTACGCCGCATCTGCGGTCGGGGTCGTCGTGGCCGTGGTCGCGTTTCGCCGACGCGACGTCGCGGTCTAGCAGCAGCAACGACAGATGCCCGCCCTCGAAGTGAGGGCGGGCATCCGGTCGTTCGTCAGCGGTGTCGGGCGCTTAGCCGTCTTCGCCTTCGGTCACGTCGCCGGCAGGAGCGTCGCCGCCCTCTCCGTCGGCGAGCACCGGCGCGAGCGACAGCTTGCCGCGGTCGTCGGTCTTGGTGATCTCGACGAGGATCTTCTGCCCGACCGAGAGAACGTCTTCGACGTTCTCGACGCGCTTGCCACCGGCGAGCTTGCGCGCCTCGCTGATGTGCAGCAGTCCGTCTTTGCCCGGCATGAGCGAGACGAAAGCACCGAAGGCCGCGATCTTCACGACCGTGCCCAGGTACTGCTCACCGACCTCGGGGTTGATCGGGTTGGCGATCGCGTTGACCTGCAGGCGTGCAGCTTCGGCCGAGGCACCATCGACAGCGCCGATGTACACCGTGCCGTCTTCCTCGATCGAGATCTGGGCACCTGTCGTGTCTTGGATCGAGTTGATCGTCTTGCCCTTCGGGCCGATCAGCTCGCCAATCTTGTCGACCGGAATCTGCACGCTGATGACGCGAGGCGCTGTCGGCGCCATCTCGTCGGGCGCGTCGATTGCCTGGTTCATCACGGCAAGGATCGCCATGCGGGCGTCCTTCGCCTGACCGAGCGCCTGCTGCAACACCGACGACGGAATTCCGTCGAGCTTGGTGTCGAGCTGAATCGCGGTGACGAACTCGCTCGTGCCGGCGACCTTGAAGTCCATGTCACCGAGAGCATCTTCAGCGCCGAGAATGTCGGTGAGGGCCGCGTAGCGGGTCTCACCGTCGACGACGTCGCTGATGAGGCCCATCGCGATGCCCGCGACCGGCGCGCGCAGCGGCACACCAGCGTTGAGCAGCGAGAGGGTCGATGCGCAGACCGAGCCCATCGAGGTTGATCCGTTCGAGCTGAGCGCCTCGCTCACCTGGCGGATCGCGTAGGGGAAGTCTTCGCGGCTCGGCAGCACCGGCACGAGGGCGCGCTCGGCGAGGAAGCCGTGCCCGATCTCGCGTCGCTTCGGGCTACCGACGCGACCGGTTTCACCGGTCGAGTAGGGCGGGAAGTTGTAGTGGTGCATGTAGCGCTTGCTCGTGACCGGGTTGAGCGAGTCGATCTGCTGCTCGAGCTTGAGCATGTTGAGCGTGGTGACGCCGAGAATCTGCGTCTCACCGCGCTGGAAGATCGCGGAGCCGTGCACGCGAGGAATGACCTGCACCTCGGCGTCGAGCGCACGAATGTCGGCGAGCCCACGGCCGTCGATGCGCACACCCTCAGTGAGCACACGCGTGCGCATGATCTTCTTCGAGACCGACTTGTAGGCAGCTCCGAAGTCTTTCAGCGCCTCGTCGGGCAACGAACCGTCGGCGATCTTCGCCTCGATGGCCTTCTTGGTGCGGGCCTTGAGAGCGTCGTCAGCGGTCTGGCGCTCGACCTTGTCGGCTATCTGGTAGACCGAGGCGAGCTCGGTGTGAGCCGACTCTTCGACGGCGCTGTACAGCTCGGGGCTGTACGACAAGAACGTCGGGTAGTCCTGAATCTCTTTGGCCGACTGCGCGGCGAGCTCGGCCTGAGCCTTCGCCAGCTGCATGATGAACGGCTTCGAGGCCTCAAGACCCTGGGCAACGATCTCTTCGTTCGGCTTGACAGCACCGCCCTGAATCAGGTTCCAGCTGCCTTCGGTGGCCTCGGCCTCGACCATGGTGATCGCGACGTCTTCGCTGCCATCGGCATTGGTGACGACACGGCCGGCGACGATGATGTCGAACACGGCTTCAGCGAGCTGGCTGTGCTTCGGGAAGGCGACCCACTGGCCACCGCCGTTGTTGTCAGGCATGAGCGCGAGTCGCACCGACGCAATCGGGCCGCTGAACGGCAGACCCGAGATCTGGGTCGAAGCGCTCGCGGCGTTGATCGCGAGGGCGTCGTAGAACTCGTCGGGCGCAATGCTCAGCACCGTGATGACGATCTGAACCTCGTTGCGCAGGCCCTCGATGAAGGTCGGGCGCAGGGGGCGGTCGATGAGGCGGCACACGAGGATCGCCTCGGTCGAGGGGCGGCCTTCGCGGCGGAAGAACGAGCCGGGGATCTTGCCTGCTGCGTAGGAGCGCTCTTCAACGTCGACGGTCAGCGGGAAGAAGTCGAACCCTTCACGGGGGTGCTTGCCGGCGCTCGTCGCGCTCAGCAGCATGGTCTCGTCGTCGAGGTAGGCGGCGACGGCGCCTTGGGCCTGCTGCGCGAGGCGGCCCGTTTCGAATCGAACAGTGCGCTTGCCGAACTTGCCGTTATCCAGCACGGTCTCGGCGAACTTGATTTCAGGACCTTCCACGAGGTCTCTCTCCTTTACGTCTGTGCGCACGCTCTCCGCATGAGAGCGCGCGCGTGCACGCGGAGCAGGAGCGGGCAGGAAGGGACTACGTCGTGAACGACGATGTCGGCGCGTGACGGTGTTCGTCAGACGCCGGCGTCTGCTCTGGCCAACAGTAGAGATGCACCGACGCGCGTGTCGTCACGCGATTCGGGAGACCACCACCGGTGACCAGCTTCGAGCCGGCCTGCTCCGTGCGGTATTCACTTGAACGGCGCGAAGATTCGCGCCACCCACCAGACTATCAGCCCGGCGTGTCGCGGCCTAGTGAACACGCGGCGACGGCGGGCCGTCGACGTCGACCACGGCAAGGCGCACCGCGTGCGCGACGCCTTCACGCTGGAGCGGGCTCAGCAGGGG
>JBBQKE010000182.1:0-4298 GCA_038326585.1 Actinomycetales bacterium
GGCGCCCGTTTCGGTGAGAGACGCCGGGCTCGACTAGAGCAGGCTCGGGATCTTCTGCTCTTCGGCGAGGTTCGCGCGACGGAAGTAGAAGGTCACGAACGTCGACACGATGACGATGAACAGCGAGTAGAGCGCCGGCACGATCAGAATCAACCCGATGTCGGGGTTGCCGCTGAAGGTCAGCAGCACGATCGCGATCGCGAGCGGGCCGTTCTGGATGCCCGTCTCGAGCCCGACCGTGCGAGCGTTCATCGGGTGCAGGCGAATGGCCCGCGCGATGGCGTAGGCGATCGCGATGCCGAAGAGCCCGAGCCCGATGGCCACGAGGTAGGTCTGCCACGGGGTCGAGGTCAGCAGGGCCCAGTTGCGCGGCACCCACGTTGCCATGAGGAACACGATGAAGAACAGCCCGAAGAAGCCGCCCAAGAGTTCCATCACGGCACCGATGTTGGCGCTGTAGCGACGCAGGATCATGCCCGCCACGACGGGGATGAGCAGGGTCGCGAGCGTCACGACGATGTTGACGATCGGAATCTGCAGGTCAGTGCTCTCGGTGAAGATGAGCGAGCCGTAGAACGCGAGCACGAGCGGCGTCATCAAGATGGCCCACAGCGTCGAGTTGGTCGTCATGATGACGCTCAGCGCAAGGTTGCCCTTCGAGAAGTACGTGAAGATGTTCGAGGTTGTGCCTGCGGGCACACACCCCATCAGCAGTGCGCCGAGAGCCACAGGTGCGGCATATTCTCGAGGCAGCTGGAACAGCACCGTCACGATGAGCACGTATGCCAAGAGCGGCATGATGCCGAACTGGGTCACGAATCCGATGATGAGCCCGTATGGCCTCCGCAGCGCGAGCTTGAAGTCGCGCGGCGTGAGCCCGGCGCCCAGGCCGAACATGATGACGAACACGAGCCCGACGAGCAGGGCCTGCTCGAACGGCGTGACGACGTCTTGCTCGTTGACGACCGTCTGCGTCGCGATGATCAGCGGGGTGGCGATCATGACAGCTCCCTTCCCTGGGTCTCGATACTGGCGGTGGCGGAGGTGACTGCTTCGGCGCGCAACTCGCGACGCAGAATTTTGCCGATGGGGCTCTTCGGCAGTTCGTCGATGAATCGCACTGACTTCGGCACCTTGTAGGCGGCGAGGGTCTGGCGGCAGTGCGCGATCACCTCGGCCTCGGTCGGGGGCTGGTGGCCGTGCGCGTGCGCGCCCACGATGTAGGCGCGCACCGACTCGCCCGACTTCTCGTCGGGGATGCCCACGACACCGACCTCGAGCACACCGGGCATTTCAGCGATGCGCTCTTCGATCTCGTTCGGGTACACGTTGAAGCCGCTGACGATCACCATGTCTTTCTTACGGTCGACGATGGTGAAGAAGCCGTCAGCATCCATTTCGGCGATGTCGCCGGTGCGGAAGAATCCGTCGACGATCGAGGTGGCGGTGTCGTCAGGTCGCTGCCAGTAGCCCGCCATCACCTGGGGACCTCGCGCGGCGATCTCGCCCGGGGTTCCGGGTGTGACCTCTGCGCCGTTCTCGTCGATGCAGCGCAGTTCGGTCGACGGCACCGGAATTCCGATGGTTCCGGCCTTCGCGGTGGGGCCGAACGGATTGAAGCTCAGCACGGGCGACGTTTCGGTCAGGCCGTAGCCCTCGACGATCGGGGTGCCCGTGACCTCGCTCCAGCGATCACCGACCGACTCGAAGAGTGCCATGCCGCCTGCGGCCGAGGCGCGCAGGTGGCGTGGGGGGCTGTCGACGAACCAGCGCTCGTTGAGCAACGCGTTGAAGAGCGTATTGACTCCGGTTACCCACGTGATCTTGTAGTTCTCGAACGCACGCTTGAGGTTGCTCGGCGGTCGCGGCGACGGCACCAGAATGTTGCGGGCACCGAGGTGGAAGAAGGCCAGCAGATTCACCGTGAATGCGAAGATGTGGTAGAGCGGCAGCGCGGTGAGCACCACCTCTACCCCCGGTCGCATGTACCCGCCGCACATCTGGATCATCTGCAGCGTGTTGGCCACGAGGTTGCCGTGCGTGAGCATGGCGCCCTTCGAGACACCCGTCGTGCCACCGGTGTACTGCAGCGCGGCGATCGTGTCGGGGCCGACGCCCTCGAGGTAGCGCTCGAGAGCGGCCGCGTCGCGCCGTTCGCGACCGGCTGCAAGCGCCTTCGGGAAGGCCGTGTGTTCCACGGTGATCGCGGGCAGCGTGCGGTTCCAGTATTTCTGCACCATGCGAATGACGCCGGCGATGACGGGCGGGAAGAATTCGGCAATGCGCACGGTGACGACCGTGCTGATCACCGTCTGCGGAAGGACCTCGGCCAGCCGGTCGGCGAACATGTCGCTGACGACAAGCACCGTGGTGCCCGAGTCAGAGAACTGGTGCACCATCTCGGTCGCCGTATAGAGCGGGTTCGTGTTGACCAGCACGCAGCCGGCCTTCAGCACACCGAAAGCGACGATGGGGTAGCTGAGGCTGTTGGGCATCTGCACCGCGACTCGATCGCCCTGTGACAACCCGACGACCTCGCGCAAATACGATGCGAAGTCGTCAGACAGCGCGTCGACCTGGGCGTAGGTCATCGATCCATTCATGCCGTTGGCCATGCACTGCGTGAACGCGGTGGTGTCGGCGTAGGTCGAGGCCGCCGCGCGAATCATCGAGGGCAGATGGGTGAGCGAGGTTTCTGCAAGATCGGGCGCGACATCGTCGGCGTAGTGGGAAAGCCAGGGGCGTTGGGTCATCGTTGATCTTTCGCCGAGGGGTGCATCGCCGGCGGGACACCGACGATGGTGAAGCGATCTTCATGATAATCCGACATGTGTGTCGCGTGTGGCTTGTGTGGCCAGCAGCTTAACGGACCCGAGATCACACCTCGTTCACTGGAGGATTCTGCAGAACCGCGAGGATGCCCTGTCGGCCGGGTCGGTGAACCAGGCGATGTGGGCCCCTGGTCGGCGGCATCGAGGCCGGGCAGGCTATTCCGGCGCCCGTTCAGTGTCGAGGGCTGTGGAGCCGACGCCGCCGGACTCGGTGAGCGACTCTGTCAGTTCGGCCGCCGTCAGCTGCCGCGGCTGCTCCTCGATCGTGCGCGGAGCCGGGATCACCTTCGACTCGTCGAGACCGTCGAGCCGGCGCGCCGTGACGAGCACGCGCGTCTCGAGCGAGCTCGCGAACTGGTTGTAGGCCTTGACGCTGCGCTCGATGGCTCCGCCGAGGGCGTCGGCGTGCTCGGCGAGCTTGGCAACGCGTGCGTAGAGCTCTTTTGAGAGGTCGAACAGCATCTTCGCCTCGTCGGTGAGCACCTCTTGCTGCCACGTGAAGGCGATGGTCTTGAGCACCGCCCAGAAACTCACCGGGCTCGCGAGGGCGATGCGCTTGCTGAAGGCGTATTCGAGCAATGCCGGGTCTTTCTCGAGCGCCGCCGCGAGCAGAGGTTCGTTCGGAATGAACGCGATGGTGAACTCGGGACTCGAGTCGAGGCCGGTGAAATAGTTCTTGGCCGCGAGCTGGTCGACGTGAACTTTCACTCGCCGCGCGTGGTCGGCGAGCAGCGTGGCGCGTCGAGCTTCTTCTTCACCGGTCGCCGTAGCCGGAATCGCGCTCGCCTCGATGTAGGCGTTGTAGGGAACCTTCGCGTCGACCGCGATCGACTTGCCCCCCGGCAGGCGCAGCACCATGTCGGGTCGGCGCGCCGTGCCGTCGGCGTCGATCGACTCTTGCAAGAAGAAGTCGACCCGGTTGAGCAGGCCGGCTGACTCGACGAGGGTGCGCAGCTGCTGGCTCAGTTCTCCGTGCTGGCGGCTGCGCTGCTGCTCGAGCTCGTCGACCTTCAGCTGCATGGCCTTGAGGGTCGAGGCGACCGGCGCGAGCGCTTCGAGCACGCGACCCTCTTGGCGCTCGCGCGACTCGCGCTCAGCATCCCGCTGCCGGGCGAGCGCGAGCTGCTCATCGAGGGCGATCGCGCGGGCCTCGGCCTGGGCGACCCGTACCTCGGCGCCGGTCAGTTGCTCGCGCAGTGCGTCGAGTGCGCCTGCCGGCATCGCGCCGCGGCGGCCGAGCAACAGCCCGACGACGATGCCGAGCACAACGCCGACGACGAGACCAAGCAGCAACGGGGTGATGAAATCCATGCCGCCAGTGTGCCAGCCGCCCCCGACGGCGGTCGTAGGGTGGGCGCATGAGCTCTGGGCCTGATCCGCACGAGGTCAGCGCCGACGACCTGCGCTACCTGCTCGCGGTCGCCCGGGTCGGCCGACTCGTGAGCGCTGCGGCCCTGCTGGGCGTCG
>JBBQKE010000183.1:0-4297 GCA_038326585.1 Actinomycetales bacterium
GATCGGCACGCTTACGGCCGCTCGCATCGCCGCGAACTCATCGAGGCTCGCCATCGCTTCGGGAAAGATGGCGTCGGCCCCGGCTGCCTCGAGAGCTTTGGCGCGGTCGAGTGCTGCGGGCCTCCCGCCGCCTTCTGCGTCGCCCACGCCGCGAATGTCGGTGCGCGCCATGATGACGAGGTCGGCGTCACGCCGCGCATCCACCGCTGCCTTGATGCGCTGCGTCGCGGTTTGGGTGTCGACGACCGACTTGCCGTCGAGGTGACCGCAGCGCTTCGGGTTGACCTGGTCTTCGAGGTGCAGGCCTGCGACACCGGCGTCTTCGAGTTCGTGGATCGTGCGGGCCACGTTCATCGGCTCGCCGAAGCCCGTATCGGCGTCGACAAGGGTCGGCAGGTCGCTCATGCGGCTGATCTGGTGGGCGCGCTGGGCGACCTCGGTGAGGGTCGTCAGCCCAATGTCGGGCAGACCCAGCTCGGCGGCCATGACGGCGCCCGAAATGTAGGCGCCGTCGAATCCTTTGTCTTCGATGAGACGGATGCTCAAGGGCGTGAACGCGCCCGGCAGCACTTGCAGGCGCCCGCTCGCGAGCCCCGCGCGAAACGTCTGTCGACGCTGGCTCGGCGTGGTGGTGGTCGAGAGCATTAGAAGAGTCCCTTCGGGGCGGTCGGTACCGGATCGATCGGGGTCACGGTGAGGCCGCCCAGTTCGGCGGGGCTCAACTCGGGCAGGCGCTCGGCGAGGGTAAGAAAGCGGTCGACCTCAGCGTCTGCGAGTACGCCGTCGGCGAGGATGCGCAGCTTGTTCACGTATTCAGCGCGACCGAACGGGCGTGCGCCGAGCGGATGCGCGTCGGCGACGGCGATCTCGTCGACGACGCGGGTTCCGTCGGTGAGATCGATCTCGATGCGTCCACCGAAGGCCTTCTCGCTGAGGTCGAGCGAGTGGTAGCGGCGAGTCCACTCGGCGTCTTCGGTGGTCGTGATCTTGTGCCACAACTCGACCGTGTCGGGTCGGGCCGCGCGCTCGGGGGCGTACGAGTCGAGGTGGTGCCAGCGCCCGTCTTGCAGGGCGACAGCAACGATGTAGGGGATCGAGTGGTCGAGCGTCTCGCGACTAGCAGTGGGGTCGTACTTTTGCGGGTCGTTCGCGCCCGAGCCGATGACGTAGTGCGTGTGGTGGCTCGTGTGCAGCACGATCTTCGCGATGTTGGCGGGGTCGCGCAGCTCCGGGCGCTCGGTGCCGAGGCGACGCGCGAGGTCGATCCAGGCCTGCGCCTGATATTCGGCGGAGTGCTCTTTCGTGTAGCTGTCGAGGATTCCGGTGAGAGGCTGACCCGCGTCAGGCAGCGGAACCTCATAGCGGGCATCCGGGCCGCTCAGCAGCCACGCGATGAACCCGTCTTCGCCCTCATAGATGGGGCTTGGGCTCGTCTGGCCGCGCATTGCCCGGTCGACGGCTTCGACGGCCATCTTGCCGGCGAAGGCGGGGGCGTGGGCTTTCCAGGTCGAGATCTCGCCCTTGCGCGACTGCCGCGTGGCGGTTGTGGTGTGCAGGGCCTGGCCGATGGCCTGGAAGATCGTGGCCTGGTCGAGGCTCAGCAGCGTGCCGATGCCGGCCGCGGCGCTCGGGCCGAGGTGAGCGACGTGGTCGATCTTGTGCTCGTGCAGGCAGATGGCGCGCACGAGGTCGATCTGAATCTCGTAGCCGGTGAGCAGTCCGCGGAGGAGGGCCGCCCCGTCGGCACCGGTGTGCTGCGCGACGGCGAGGATCGGCGGAATGTTGTCGCCGGGGTGCGAGTAGTCGGCAGCGAGGAAGGTGTCGTGGTAGTCGAGTTCGCGCACGGCGACGCCGTTGGCCCAGGCGGCCCACTCGGGGCTGTACTTCTGGTCGGCCGGCAGCCCGAAGACGGTCGCGCCCGGCGAGTAGGGGTGGGCCTCGGCCTGGCCGCGCGCGCTGATCACGGGGGCGCGGTCGAGGCTCGCGACGGCGACGGCCGCGTTGTCGATCACCCGGTTGATGACCATGTCGACGGCGGTTTCGTCGAGCGGACGGGTCTGCTCGGCGGCGAGAGCGGCAAGCTTTCCGGCGAGCTGGTCGGCTGCGATCAAGGGCTCGCTGCTCTTGTAGGTGCGAACGGTGTGGGTGGTCGTCATGATTGCTCTCTCGATTGGTCGTCGCCGCGTCGCGGCAGGTGGCGGTGGATGCTCGTGAGGGCTTCGTGCAGGTGCAGCCGGGTTGCCGCGGCCGCGCGTTCGGAGTCGCCGTCGGCGATAGCGCGGGCGATGGCGCCGTGCTCGGCGGCGCTCTGCGCGAGGCGGGCGTCATCGTCGCGGGCGAGACGGCGCACGCGAGCGAGGTGCACGCGCGTGCTCGCGATCGCGGCCGCGAGGTAGGGGCTGTTGCTGAGGCTCGCGTCGAGGGCAGCATCGAACTCGGCGACGAGCGCGTAGTATCCGTGGCGCTGCGCGTCGTCGGCGGCGAGCGTTTCTCTCGTCACAGAGGCGAACCGATGGGCGAGGTTGACGAAGCGGGCGCTGGCAACGACGTCGGCACCCGCGCGGCGGGCCGCGATGCGCCCTGCCTGCTCATCGAGGGCCGCCCTTAGTTCGAAAAGGGCGGTGACGTCGTCGGGCTCGATGTGGCTGACGAGCAGCGTGCGCGGGCCACGTTCGGTCGCGAGGCCAGCGGCAATGAGGCGGGCGAAGGCTTCGCGCACGGGAGTGCGGCTCACCCCAAGCCGACTGGCCTGCTCAACCTCGGTGAGTGGCGCGCCCGGCGGCAGCTCTCCCTCGACGATCGCGGCGCGCAGTGCTTCGAAGGCCCGATCTGCAGCAGTGCGCAACGGTGCGGGAGTGCCCGCGCGTGCCATGCTCTCGATCGCCATCCTCCCAATGTATACATTGCGTCGATTCTTCGCTAGAAGGCATGCAGTTGGCGCGACTTGCGTATACACCAGCAGTCCGCTTCGCTTTCTTCGTGCCCCATCGAAGCCAGGCGGTAGATGCGCGCGTTCATGTCGACGCGAGTCGTCACGAGCCCCGCCCTCGCAAGACGGTTCAGGTGCTTCGACACCGCTGCCGAGCGAGCATCTCGGGAGGGAGCCGCGAACTCTAGACTGAAGGGCTCATGACTGCGCCCGCCGAGACACCGCCCGCCGACGCGTCGGCGACCCCGGCGACCGGTCTGCGCATCCATTACCCGCCCGAGCTGCCAGTGTCGCAGCGGCGCGACGACATTGCCGCCGCCATCCGCGACAACCAAGTGGTCATCGTCGCGGGCGAGACGGGGTCGGGCAAGACGACGCAGCTGCCGAAGATCTTGCTCGAGCTTGGCCGCGAACGCATCGCCCACACTCAGCCGCGCCGCATCGCCGCCCGCACCATTGCCGAGCGCGTCGCCGAAGAGCTCGGCGCAGAGCTCGGCGGGCTCGTCGGCTACAAGGTGCGCTTCACCGACCAGGTGAGCAAGAGCACCCGCGTCACGCTCATGACCGACGGCATCCTGCTCGCCGCCCTCCGCGGTGACCGCGAGCTGAAGAACTACGACGCCATCATCATCGACGAAGCGCACGAGCGCAGCCTCACCATCGACTTCCTGCTCGGATACCTCAAGCAACTCCTCCCCCGCCGCCCCGAGCACAAGCTCATCAACACCCCCGCCACGATCGCCCCCGAGAGCGTCGCGAAGCACTTCGCCGCCGCCGACGGCAGCCCCGCGCCGATCATCGAGGTGAGCGGGCGCACGTTTCCGGTCGAGGTGCGCTACCGGCCGTTGGTGCCCGACGGGGCTGACACCGAGAACCTCACCGACCCCGACGATGACGAGGCCGACGGCCCGTCGACCCCGGGCGAAGCCATCGACATGATCGAGGGCGTCATCGCCGCGGTCGATGAGCTCGGCCGCGAAGGCGACGGCGACGTGCTGGTGTTCTTCAGCGGCGAGAACGAGATTCGTGACGCGACGGATGCCCTCACCGGGCACCTCGCCCGCCAGGGGCCGCGCGGCGCGGGCACCGAAGTGCTTCCGCTCTACGGCCGGCTCAGTGCGGCCGAGCAGCACCGGGTGTTCGAGCGGGCGCCCGCGGGCATCCGGCGCCGTATTGTTTTGGCCACCAACGTGGCGGAGACCAGCCTGACGGTGCCGGGCATTCGGTACGTGGTCGATACCGGCACGGCGCGCATCAGTCGGTACAGCACGCGGGCGAAAGTGCAGCGGCTGCCGATCGAGCCGATCTCGCAAGCGAGCGCTAACCAGCGGTCGGGGCGGTCGGGGCGCACGAGTGACGGTATTGCGA
>JBBQKE010000184.1:0-4285 GCA_038326585.1 Actinomycetales bacterium
GAAACCTACCTGATCGGCGCCGACGGGGAGAAAAACAACAAGGAGGTCGTTGAGCTGATCCTTGAGCACATGGGCCAGCCCGCCGACGCCTACGACCACGTTGTCGACCGGCCCGGGCACGACCTGCGGTATGCGATCGACTCGAGCAAGCTGCGCGCCGAGCTCGGATGGCTGCCTCGGTACGACGACTTCGCCGCGGGTCTCGCCGCCACGGTCGACTGGTATCGCGAGAACGAGGCATGGTGGGCGCCGCAGAAAAGCGCCACCGAAGCGCGATACCGCGCGCAGGGGCAGTGACCTCGACAGGAAGCGCCTGTGCGGCCGTCGGCGGCTCACCACTGCGCATCGCGATCACCGGGGCGGGCGGCATGCTCGGCACCGACCTGACATCGGCGGCCGAGCGTGCGGGCCACGTCGTGACTGCGCTCGACCGCGGCG
The DNA here is from genome assembly GCA_038326585.1 of Actinomycetales bacterium. Lineage (GTDB taxonomy): Bacteria > Actinomycetota > Actinomycetes > Actinomycetales > Microbacteriaceae > Microcella. Next base: position 439 of record JBBQKE010000184.1, read on the forward strand.
GTCTCGACATCGCCGACGCCGCCGCGTGTCTCGACGCAGTCGCGGGCCACGATGTGGTGCTCAACGCCGCCGCCTACACCCGCGTCGACGACGCCGAAACGCACGAGGCCGAGGCGATGGCCGTGAACGCTGACGGAGCAGAGAACGTGGCGCGAGCATCCGCCGCCGCGGGCGCCGTTCTCGTGCAGTTCTCAACCGACTACGTCTTCTCGGGTGGCGGTGACCTGCCCTGGCCCGAAGACGCACCGATCAACCCGATCAGCGCCTACGGCCGCTCGAAGGCCGAGGGCGAGCGGCGGGCACGCGCTGCACACCCCGACGGCACGATCGTGCTGCGCACCGCGTGGCTCTATGGCGAGCACGGCCCCAACTTCGTGCGCACCATGTCGAGGCTCTACCGCGAGCACGGCCGACTCACGGTGGTCGACGACCAGCGCGGTCAGCCGACCTTCACGCGCGATCTCGCTGAGCAGACGATGCGGATGCTCGCGACCGGCCTGCGCTCTGGCACTCTGCACGGCACGGCGTCGGGGGCTACGACGTGGTTCGGGTTCGCGCAGGCCATCGTCGAGAACCTCGGGGGTGACCCTGCTAACGTGCATCCCACCGACGGTGACAGTTTTTCGCGTGCCGCGCGCCGACCTCAGAACTCGGTGCTCGGTCACGACGGCTGGGCGGCCATCGGATTGCCCGCGTTGCGCCCGTGGCGCGAGGCACTAGACGACGCGATGAGTGGTGGTGAGCTGTGAGCGACGACGAGCACGACCGCGCCCTCGCCGAATACCACGCCGTGCTCGACCTGTTGCACGACGAGCGGCAGCGCCGAGCGATCGCCGAGGCGCGCCTGCGCGACATCGAAGGCAGCCGAACCTGGCGGTGGGCGACTCGTGCGCGCCGCGCCCTGGGTCGCGCACCCGGGCACCACCCCACGCGCGAAAGCCAAGGCTAGGGCGGCACCTCGTGAGCGTGCGGTTGCGGTTTCTGCCCGACTACTCTGACTCGAATCCCTACCAGCGGATGCTCTACCGCGCGTGCGCCGCCCACGGCATCGACGCTCACCCCATCGGGGTGCGCGAGCTCGCTGGCCTCGCGGCGAGCGACGACGGCGTGCGCACGGTGCTGCACGTGCACTGGACCAACCCCGTCGTGCAACGATTCGCTGACCCGCTCGCGGCCCGCACGGCCATGCGCGCCTTCGTCGCCGAGATCGACCGCTTGCGTCGAGACGGCGCCCGGCTGGTGTGGACCGTGCACAACGTGCTGCCGCACGATCACCGACATCACCTTCTCGAAATCGAGCTGCACCGGGCGCTCGCCGAGCGTGCCGACATCATTCACGTGCTGACGTCGCAGACCCTCGCGGCGACGCAGGTCTACTACTCCCTCGATGCCGGCCGCGTCATGCACGTGCCGCATCCGACCTACGCCGGCGAGTATCCACCCGCGATGCCGCGCGAACGGGCGAGGGCCGAACTCGGTATCGGGGTTGACGAACCCGTCATCGCGATGGTGGGTGGCGTGCGCCCCTACCGCGGCGCGCACCGGTTGCTCGACGCACTCGAACTGCTGGCCCGAGAGGGCCCGGCTCCGCGACTGCTGCTGGGCGGACGCGTCGGCACCGAGCCCGACGTCGACCTCGTGCGCGAGCGCGCCGATCGAGCCACGAACGTCACGACCTCGTGGGACTTTCTCGACGGCGAGACGGTCGCACAGTGGATGAGCGCGGCCGATGTGGTGGCGATGCCCTACGAGAGCATCCTGAACTCGGGCTCGTTCGCGCTCGCGCTCACCTACGGCCTGCCGGTCGTCGCTCCGGCCACGGGAACATTTCTCGACGAGGTCGACTCGCCCTTCGTGACGCTCTTCAAGCCGCGCAGCACACCGGCCCTCGCCGCCGCCGTCGCCGCCGCGCTCGATCGCACGACGCTGGCCGCGCGCCAGCGCGACGCCCGAGCCGCCGCCGAGCAGCGCAACCCCGAGCGAGTCGCCGAGGCCTTCGCGGCCACGCTCGCGGCGCGATTGCGCGCACTAGACTGAGGCGTTCCGACCGCGATGAAGAAGGGCTGCGCCGCATGCCGACGTTGAGGGTGATCCTCGATCACGTAGGCGACGAGCACCCTCGCGGAATCGGTCGCTATGCGCTCGAGCTCACGCGCCAGCTGATCGCCACCGCTCCGCGCGGCAGCGAGGTTGCGGGTGTCGTGCCGGCGTCGCCCGAGCACGTCTACGAGCTCATCGAGCACGAGCTGCCCGGTCTCTCGGCGTTGCACAAGAGTGCGCTCGACCGACGCCAGCTCGCCGCGGTGTGGCAGCACGGCTTCTCGCGCCTGCCGGGCAGCGGCATGGTGCACGCGCCGAGCCTGCTGGCCCCGCTCTCGCGGCACGACCGGGTCAACAACCCGGGCGAACAGTTCGTCGTGACCATTCACGACGCCATCGCATGGACGCACCCCGAGACCCTGCCCGCGCGACGCGTCGCCTGGGTCAAAGGCATGGCCCGCCGCGCCGAACGCTATGCCGACGCCGTGGTGGTGCCGACGCACACTGTCGCCGACGAGCTCTCGCACGTGCTCGATCTCGGTGAACGCGTTCGCGTGATCGCCGGGGCGCCGAGCACGGCGCTCGACCCCGGCCCGAGCATCCAGTCGCGATCGATCGCGCTCGGCCTGCCCGAGCACTACATCCTCTCGGTCGGCCCGCTCAACCGCAGCACCGGCATCATCGACCTCGTGTGGGCCATGGCCGAATCGCACGGACCCGAGATTCCGCTCGTGCTCGTCGGCGTCACGGCCGACGACCTGCACGAGCTCGAGCAGACCGCGCACGTCGACGCCGGCCACCTGTTGCCCCTCGGCACGCTCGACGACACCGACCTCGCAGTCGCCTATACCCGCGCCCGCGTCGCCGTCGTGCCGAGCATCGCGACCGGGTTCGGACTGCCCGCCGTCGAAGCCATGAGCCTCGGCGCGCCCCTGGTGCACTCAGACGCGCCCGCGCTGCTCGAGGTCTGCGCCGATGCCGGACTCGTGGTCGAGCGCGACAGCCGCGCCGAATACCCCCGACGTCTCGCCGACGCGATTCTGCGCGTGCTCAACGACGACGCGCTCGCCGAGCAGCTGCGCGTGCGGGGCCGCGACCGCGCCGAGGCCTTCAGCTGGCGCGACTCGGCCGAGAAGACCTGGCAGCTGCACGCCGACCTATAGAGGTTGCGCGACCCTTACGGTGCGGGCGTCGGTGTCGGGCGCGGGGCAACCGCGTTCAGCACCAACTCGTGGATGCTCACGAAGTCAGGATTCACGTTGTCGACCGTCGGCGGCACGAGTTCGAGCCGCACGATCTCATGCTCGCGCGACTGCACGGCCAGGTCGGCCAGCACTCCGAGCATGGCCTGCGGGATATCGGTGCGCGCGACGTCGCTCGACGCGTCGGCGATCGACTCGAATCGCGTGATGACCGTGCCCGGTTCGAGTTGCCGCAGCATGGCCTCTTGAATATCGCGCTGATGCTGCATGCGGTCGAAGTCAGTCAGGTTGTACCGGCTGCGGGCATACCACAGCGCCGTGTCGCCATCCATGCGCTGCTCGCCGGCCTCGATGACGCCGATCACCGGCCCGCCGTTAATGCCGAGCTGCACGGGTTCATCGACCGTGACCACCACGCCGCCCAGCGCATCGATGAGCCCGGCGAAGCCTGCCATGTCGATGAGCACCGCGTACTGCACCGGAATTCCGGTGATGCCGCCCACGGCATCCTTCATCGCCTCGATCGCGGGCGTGCTGCCCTCGCGCTCGGCGTCGGGGTACAGCTCGGGATGCTCCTCGACCCACGGGTAGAGGTAGGCGAGCAG
>JBBQKE010000185.1:0-4268 GCA_038326585.1 Actinomycetales bacterium
TATTGGCGACGACGAGCGGGCTCTGCTCGATGAGCTTGTTGAGCACTATGGCGGCGGCAATCGATCGGAGTTCTTGCGTGTTGCCATCCGGCGGCTCGCTCGCGACCGGAGGGCCGAACGGCTGCAGGCACTGCAGCAGCAAGCGCGTGACGACCTGGGGCGAGTCGTCACCGCCGACGAGGTTCGCGCCGCGATCTCTGCGCAGGTAGGGCGGGTCGCCTAGGGTGCTCACCCCCGTCGTCTACGACGTCAACGTGCTGGTCACGGCACTCGTCGGCCCCGACTCGACGTATCCCTATCTGCCACGCATTCCGCCCACCACCGACAACGCGCCCGCCGACTGCCTCGCGATCGCCCTCGATGGCGAAGACATGCAACTGTTCAGTTCGCTGCACATACTCACGACGACGGCCACGGTGCTTGTGCGCCTGGGGGTCGCCGTCACGACGGCGCAACGCTACGTGGAGGAGCTCACCGACATCATCACCGAGCTCGGAGGCTCGGTGTTTGATCCCCCCCGCCGAGCCCACGACTCACGCGATCACGAAGACAACCTCGTGCTCGACTGCGCGCTCGCGGCAGACGCGCTCATCGTAGTCAGTTCAGACCACGACCTCACCTCGCTCAACCCCTGGAACGGTCGGCTGATCCTCACACCAGAACGATTCGTGTCGCACGTGGTGGCTGGTCGGCGCGGATCACGGAGACCTTGAGGCGAGGCAGCCACCGCCGTGCCACAAGAGCCCGGGTCTGATCGCAGATATGTACATCTTTCTGTGCATATTATGCAGAGGTCGGATACTCTGACGACATGACCAGGGTGAACGCAGTCACGACAGTCGCCTCCGCGCGCGACGACCTGAGCCGCGTGCTGCGTCGGTTTCGCGCGGGCGACCTCGAGCCCGTCGTGCTGGGGTCGCACCGCAAGCCTGAGGCGGTCATCCTGCCCTACGCCGCCTACGTCGACGGCACGACGGCCCACAGCGCAACCAGCACTCCCACCCTAGAAAACCTGCGCCGCCTGCGCCGGCTGATCATGCGCCTCGCCGAACTTGCCCATGTCGAAGCGATTCGGGTGACAGGCTCGGTCGCGCGAGGCGCGGCCACCCCCGACAGCGACATCGACCTCATCGTCGACCCCCTGCCCGGCGCGAGTCTCTTCGACCTTGCCCACTTCGCCGACGACCTCGAACAACTGCTCGGGCACCCCGTCGATGTGCTGAGCGCTCGCTCGCTCGACCCGATCGTCGACGCGCAATTGCTCGCCGACGCGGTCGCGTTGTGAAAGGTGACTCGGGCGCACAGACGGCCCGATGGATGCTCGAGTTGAGCACCACGCTCACCACCGCCGCCGAACTCGTCGAACGGGGCCGCGCCGCCTACGATGCCGACCCCGCCCTGCGATTGGCGTTCGAAGCGCTCAGCAATCGCGTCGGCGACCTCGCCAAACGGCTCGTCGCCCTCGACCCACAACGCTTCAGCGCTTCACTCTGGTTTGCTGCGGCGCGCAACCGCGACATCGTCGCCCACCACTACCACCGCATCGACTACGAACTCTTGTGGACGACCGTGGCGGTCGACTTCGCTCAGCTGAGGAAACTGCTCGACGAGCTCAGCTGAGCTGCTCGAGCAACAGCGCAGCGCCCCCTCCCCATCTGGCTTGCAACTGGCGCCGTACCACCACAACTCAATGGTGCGCCACGTGCGCCCTCCCATGCGATCAGAATGACGTCGTCATGCATCGCGTCAACTAATGATTGACGTTTGATCGGGAGGGAGATACGGTGAAGCCACGAATTCTTCCGTCGGCACGCAAGCACGGCCTCACCGATCGGAGCATTCTTCACGCGATATCCGTTGGTTTTCGCGTCGTCAGAATCGAAACCGACCTAGTGCTGATCATCGGACTCGACGAGAACGGGCAGCTTCTCGAAGTCATCGTCGCCGATCCCGACGACGACGCCCGAATCATTCACGCTATGCCTTTGCGGCGACGCTTCATGCACTACCTGCGGTGAGGAGAAAATAGATGAGCAAGAAAACAACCTTGCGCGATATTGAGCAGTTGCTCGACGTCATCGACCTCGACGACTACCCCGTTGACGACCCCGCCGACTTGAGACGTATCGGGCTCGCCGCTAAAGACGTCGAGCGCGCCAAGACTGAACTGGCCGAAGCGGTTGCCGCTGCTCGCACGAACGGACGAAGCTGGGGCTTCATCGGGCTGGTGCTCGGCATCAGCAAGCAGGCTGCGCAGCAGCGGTTCGGAGAGTCAACTCCCGAGAAGTCCGCGTAACGCGGGTCAGCCAGACTCCAGCACCACGAGTCGATCGGTCGCACGCGACGCACCCACATAGAGCAGATCGCGGTGGTAGGCCTTCGACAGGTCGACGTCGGTCAGAATCACCGCGGGAGCCTCAAGGCCCTTGAACTCGTGGATGCTCCCCCACCGAATGCGCGTCGCGTCGTCGATGCTCGTGCCGAGGCGTGAGGTGAGGCGGGCATCCGCGGCTTCGTTAGCGGGAGCATGCCTCGCAAGAGCCTGGCCGACAGCCGACCGCTCGCGGGCGTAGGGCGACAGAATCACTAGCTCGCGCACCGTGAACGGCTCAGACAAGATGCGCTCGACGGCGTCGGCGAGCAGCTGCTGCTGCTCATTCATGGTCGTGAAAGTGTGGCGCTCGACCGAGACCTGGTCGTCGTCGCTGCGGCGGTGCTCGGTATAGAGGGTCGGCTCGCCGATGAGCTCAGCCACGAAACGCGCCACCTCGGGGGTCGTGCGTACGTTCGAGCGCAGCGTGAGCTGCATGAGCGCGGGGGCGCGGCGCAGCAGCAGGGCGCGGGCGGGGTTGGGCTCGGCCGCCTCGGCCTCTGCATGCCGGCGGTAGATCACCTGGTGGTCGAAGTCTCCGGTGATGAAGACCTGGCCCTGCTTGAGCCCGCCGACCAGCAGCGCGTCGAGCACGTCGAGGTACTGCTCGAGCGCCACGTCTTGCGCTTCGTCAACGACGAGGTAGTCATACTGCGGCCCCAGCTCAAGCGCCGCCTCGAGGGCCTGCTCGGGCAGCGTGACGTCATACCAGCCGGGCTCGACGCGGCCCGACGCGAGCTTGCGCTGCGCCTCGTTGCGCCCCGCGTGCCGGTCGACCAGCTGCGCCATCAGCGAGTGGATGCGCCGCACCTCCACCCCCTCCCCGCACAGTTCGGCGAGCCGCGTCTCGATGAGCCGGTTGAACACCACGACCAGGGTGCGCTGACCTCGCGCGGCCGCACGGCGGGCCGCCTCGGCCGCCACCCACGTCTTGCCCGTGCCGGCCGGCCCTTCGACCAGTAACCGCGGGTTCTCGCCCACCAGATCGAGCACGCGCACCTGCTCACCCGTGAACTGTGCCTGCTCGGCCTCGCGCCGCCGCGTCAACTCTTTCGCGCTCAGCTCGACCACGAAGCGCGGAATCAACAGTTCGGTGACGCGATCGGTGTGCGCAGCATCCGGCTGGCCGTCAACGCGGCGATAGCCGCCGATCGTGGCCGCCAGATGCTCAGACGCTTTCTTGAGCGTGCGGATGATCGCACCCGGCGCCTTGCCGCTGACCAGGTCGGCGGCATCGAGTAGCTGCCACTCGTGCCATCCGATGCCGACACCAAAGCTGTTCTTACTCAACTGCGTCAGCCACGCCGCATGAAAGACCGGATACCCCACGGGCCCGGCGCCCTTCGACTGCAGAAACTCGATGATCGAGTGCTGCGCCCCCGACGCCTGCTCGAACGGGCTGCGCGTCACCCAATCGCGGTTGCCGTAGCGCCAGCGCCCCTCGCCGTCGGCCTCGATGCTCTCGTGCGACTTCACCTCAATGACCAGGATGCCGTGGCCCGGCGCGATCACCACGAAGTCAGCTTCGCCCTGCACCTGCGTGGCGTGCTTCGCGATCTCAAGCGAGTGAAAGACGACCCAGTCGTCAGTTTTCTCGGCATCGCGGAGGGCGTTGAACACCGCATGCTCACCGGGCGGGGCGTCGTCGCCAATCGTCGGCGGAATCATGCGAGCCATGAGGTGAGACTACTTCGGGGGTGGCCTCCGGCGGGCGATCAGTCGCCGACGTGCGGCACGAACCAGGGCGGGTAGACCGCGACCTTGGCGGTGACTCCCGCCGACTTCAGCAGCGCACGCACCTCGTCGCGGCGGCGGTCGTTCGCGACCGCCACCAGCGCGACGCGGTCGAGCGGCACCGAGCCGGGCAGCAGCGCCTCTGCGGCCTGCAGAGCCCAGG
>JBBQKE010000186.1:0-4258 GCA_038326585.1 Actinomycetales bacterium
TCGTTGCGGATCGTCGCGGCCGAGACGCCGAACTGGTGCCGATCGACGATGGCCTTCGAGCCGACGGGCTCACGAGAGGCGACGTAGTCGTGCACGATGGCCCGGAGCACGTGAAGGGCGCGGTCAGAAACCATGACCACCCCCTCCGCCGATTTGGCACTCACTCTTGCTGACTGCCAATTCTACCCCGGCTCGCGGGCAGGCGGTCCTTGCCTGCGGGTGTCGCGCGCGCTAGGTTTGCCGCGTGCTCTCGCCGATGAGGGTGATCTTCGTTCTGAATCGGCGCGACATGCAATCGTGCTCCACCCCGGGAAACCCAGTCCGCACACGGATCATCGAAAGGCAGCACCCATGACTGACCAGACCCCTCCCCCCGCCAGCCCGGCTCCCGCCGCTCCGCTGAGCGAGGCCGAAGACCGCCAGTGGGCGTCGTTCGCCCACCTTGGCGGAATCCTGGGCATCCTGCCCGCCCTGATCATCTTCCTGGTCTTCAAGGACCGCGGCGCGTTCACGCGTGGTGAGTCGAAAGAGGCCCTCAACTTCCAGATCACGGTGCTCATCGCCTACATCGCGGTCAACGTTCTGAGCTGGATCATCGGCGCCGTCACCTTCGGCCTCGGCGCTCTGCTCGGCCTGCTCACCCCGCTCGTCTGGATCGCCGCGGTGATCTTCTCGATCCTCGGCTTCGTGAAGTCGAAGGACGGCAACGCGTACCGCTACCCGGTCTCGATTCGACTCGTCAAGTAGTCGGTCGACAGGAGCACGTTCGAGGGGCCCGGCCAACACGGTCGGGCCCCTCGGGTGTTTAATGGCCGCATGACCGATCAACCTCCTGCGAACCCTTACTCTGCGACCCCGCAGCCGCTGAGCCCTGCTGACGAGAAGCTCTGGGCGACCCTCGTGCACGTCGGCGGCATCTTCTTCGGCTTCATTCCGGCCCTTATCGGCTTCCTCGTGCTCGGCGGCCGCGGGCCGTTCGTGCGCGGGCACACCGCTACAGCGCTCAACTTTCAGCTGACGATGATCATCGCGGCTGCCGTCGGCGCGATCACCTCGTGGCTCATCATCGGCATCTTCATCATCATCGCCGTGAGCATCGTCATCATCGTGCTGTCGATCATCGCGGCCGTCGCGGCCAACCGCGGTGAGGCCTACCTCTACCCGCTGACGATTCCGTTCATCAAGTAACGCGCGTCAGTCGGGCAACAGTCGCCGCACGACGCCATCGGCGAGCAGGCGCCCGCGCAGAGTGAGCACGACAGTGCCGCGCAGCGCGGGCCCTGGCTCGACCAGTTCGTCGGCGATGAGGCCGGCGACCGCTCGCCGGCCGAGCGAGGTGAGGGCATCCGTCGACATCCCCTCGCGCAGGCGCGCCTCGAGCAGCACGCGTTCGACGCGGCGCGTCTCGGCATCGAGGGTCTCGCGGCCTGCGGCCGGGCTCAGTCCGTTCGCCAGGCGGTCAGCGTAGGCAGCGGGGTGCTTCACGTTCCACCAGCGCACGCCGCCCATGTGGCTGTGCGCGCCGGGGCCCACGCCCCACCAGTCTTGCCCGGTCCAGTAGGCGCGGTTGTGGCGCGAGTGCTGCGCGGGGGTGCGGGCCCAGTTGCTGATCTCGTACCAGTCGTAGCCCTCCGCGCCGAGTCGCGCGTCGGCGGCCTCGTAGAACGTCGCGTGCAGGTCGTCGTCGACGGGCGGAACCTTGCCGTGAGCCACCTGCCGCGCGAGCTTCGTGCCCGGTTCGACGATGAGCGCATAGGTGCTGAGGTGATCGGGCTCGACTGCGAGCGCGGCGTCGAGGCTTCGGTGCCAGTCGTCTAGCGTCTCGCCCGGAGTTCCGTAGATGAGGTCGAGGCTGACCGCGAGCCCAGCCTTCCTCGCTGCGGCGACGACGCGGGGCACGTTCTCGGGGTCGTGCGTGCGCTCGAGCACGGCGAGCACGTGCGGCACAGCCGATTGCATGCCCACGCTCACACGTGTGATGCCCGCCGCGGCGAGCCGCTGGAGACCCTCTGCGTCGATGGAGTCAGGATTCGCCTCGGTCGTAATCTCGGCGTCGTCGGCGACACCGATGTGGTCACGCACGGCGTCGAGCATGCGAGCGAGGTGGTCGGTCGGCAGAAGCGTCGGCGTGCCGCCTCCGAAGAAGACGGTGCGTGCTCGTCGCGACGGCAGGCCCGACTGCTCGAGCACGTGCGCGGCGAGCCGCACCTCGGCAATCGCCTGGTCGGCGAAGTCGCTCTGCCTGACGCCGCGTACCTCATCGGCCGTGTAGGTGTTGAAGTCGCAATAGCCGCAGCGCACGCGGCAGAACGGCACGTGCAGGTACACCGCGAGATCGCGCTGCTCGGCGCCCGCGAGCACGCTCGGCGGCAGCATCCCGTCGTCGGGGGCCGGGTCGGCGAGGGGCAAGGCGCTGGGCACCCCCCCATCCTCCCAGCCGCGGCCTCCACAATTCAGGAGTCAGGTACGTTGACGAGGGCTACGGATGCCCTGCCGGGCGTGTCGCGGCGTGCGAGCATCCCGAACTCCTGAATTGTGGAGACACCGGCAGGCGCTGGCGAGCTCGGCACCGAAGACTCGGAGTGGAGACCATGAACCAGCAAGACCAGGCCGACGGTGCGCTGCCCGACCGCATCGACGTGCTCGTCGTCGGCGGCGGACAGGCTGGCCTCGGCATGGGCTATCGGTTGCGCGAGGCCGGGGTGCCGTTCGTGATCGTCGACGACCGCGCGCGCACGGGCGACGTCTGGCGCGCGCGCTGGCGCAGCCTCGTGCTGTTCACGCCCCGCCGGTTCGCAGCGCTGCCCGGCACACCCCTGCCCTCCGAGACCGACTACTACCCGACACGCGAGCAACTCGCCGACTACCTCGAGAGCTATGCCGAAACCCACGCGCTGCCGGTCGCGCACGGCACGCGCGTCACGGCCATCACCTGCGACGGCGACGACTTCGCGGTCGAGACCTCGCGCGGCAGCGTGCGAGCGCGCGCCGTGGTGATCGCGACGGGGCCGTTCCAGTACCCGCGCATCCCCCGCGTCGGGGCGAAGCTCACCGCGAGCGTCGCCCAGGTGCACTCGAGCGAGTACACCTGCCCCGACGACCTGCCGCACGGGCGCATCGCTGTGGTTGGAGGGGGCAACTCGGCGGCGCAGCTAGCCGTCGAGCTCGCCGACTCCGATTCCGGTCGCGAGGTCACGATGATCGCGCCGCAGCAGCCATGGTTCATCCCCGAGCGGCTGCTGGGCATCTCGATCTACTGGCCATTGAAACTCTTGGGCATCTTGAACTCGCCGGCGACGAGCCGCATCAGCGAATACATCCACTCGCGTGGTGACGGCATTCTCGGCACCGAGGCGAAGCGCGCGGTCAAGGCTGGTCGGCTGCGCCTGCTGACGAGCAGGGTGGTGGATGCTCACGAGCGGTCGCTCGTGCTCGCCGACGGCACACGGCACGAGGTCGACGCGGTGCTCTGGGCCACGGGCTTTCGCACCCACTACCCCTTCGTGCAGGTCGACGGGGCGTTGACCGAGCACGGTGGACCCGTGCACGGCGGCGGGGCCTCGCCGGTTGACGGCCTCTACTGGCTGGGTTTGCCCTGGCAGAAGCGCCTCGACTCGTCGATTTTGCACGGCATCGCCGCCGACTCGCTCGACCTCGTCGCGCCCCTTCAGCAGCACCTCGGTCGCATGCCCGCCGCGGCCTCTGACAGCATGGAGCCGTGACCACCACCATCCTTTGGGACGTCGACGGAACCCTGCTGCTCAACAGCTTTTCGGGCGGTGGTGAGCTCTATCACACGGCTATCGAGCGCACCGTGGGCCGCGAGCTACACCCGCCGCTGCCGCGCACGCATGGCAAGCCCGATGGGCTCATCCTGAGCGAGATCCTCGCCCACTTTGGCTACGGCGATGAGTGGCACGAGCGCGCTCGGGCGAGCCTCGACGAGCTCTCCGTTGAGCGGCACCGCAGCGGCGACGCCCGCGAGGTCGCCCCCGGCGTCACGGATGCTCTGCGCGCCGTCGCCGCCCACGGCTGGCACAACGCCCTGCTCACGGGCAACTCGCTCGTGCGTGCGCGCGTCAAGCTCGAAGGTGCCGGCCTCGGGCCGGAGTGGTTCGACTGGGATCGCTCGTTCTTCGGCGCGACGGCCCGCGACCGCAGCGAGATCACCCGCGCGGCCCGGCAGGCTTTGCCCGGCGAAACGCTGGTGATCATCGGCGACACCCCGCGCGACGACGAGGCCGCGGCGGCCGCCGAC
>JBBQKE010000187.1:0-4239 GCA_038326585.1 Actinomycetales bacterium
TGAGCACTTCCTGCCCCGCCGCGGCACGCCGCTCGCCGAGAACGGCATCTCTTTTCTGCTCAAGGCCACGACGGGCGACCGCACGACGACGATCTTGTTCGACGCAGGCATGAGCGGCATTCCGATCATCCATAACGCGAAGGTGCTCGGTGTCGACTGGGATGAGATCGACCAGGTCGTGCTGAGCCACGGGCACCCCGATCACTTCGGCGGCATCTACGCGGCGCTCGAGGCGATGGGTCGCCGCGTGCCGCTCATCGTGCACCCCTCGGCGTTCCATCCGCGGTCGATCAAGCGGCCCGACATGATGATCCAGTACTTCAATCGCGGCCTCACCGAGCGCGAGCTCGTCGAGGCGGGTGCGGCCGTCATCGCTGTGCGCGAACCACTCGACATCGCCCCGGGCATTATGACGAGTGGCGAGATTCCGATCTCGGTCGACTTCGAGCACGAGGTGCCGGCGGGCCGCATGAGCATCCGTGACGGCCATGTGCATCCCGATCCGATCGACGACTACCTCACGCTCATCATCAACGTGACGGGCGTAGGTCTCGTGGTGCTCGATCCGTGCGGCCACTCGGGCGTGCTCAGCTCGCTCGACCACGCGCAGAAGCTCACGGGGGTGGATGCCCTGCACGGCGTTCTCGGAGGCTTCCACCTCGGCCACGCCGGCATCACCCAGCAGAAGATCGACCAGACCGTGGCCGGCCTCGGCGAGCGAGGCCTCAAGCTCATCGCGCCGATGCACTGCAGCGGATTCCGCGCTCAACGCGCGGTGGCTGAGGCTCTGCCCGAGTCGTTCGCACTCATGACGGCTGGTGCCGAGCTCGTCATCGAGGCGTCGAGCGCGGCGTGAGCATCCCCAAAAAATCACGATTGCGACGCAGTATGCTCAAAAGTAAGACACTGTCTTGACAATGGCCCTCCGGGGTGTCAGATTTACCAGTACGACGCGCGTACCCGGCTTGCGAGCCACACGAGCGGCACCACCGACACACATCGCACGACCCCAATGCACCGAACCAAAGGAGATTCGAGCATGAAGAAGCACTTGCAGTTCGCGGCTATCGCCGCAGTCGGCGCCCTCGCACTGAGCGCGTGTTCCTCACCCGCTGACAGCGGTGACGGAGACGGTCCTTCCGACGAGCGCCTCTCGATCACCATGGCCATGGCCTCGGGTGACACCTACACCGCCGAATGGTGGGGCTGGCTTGCGGCCAAAGAGCTCGGCTACTACGACGAGCTCGGTGTCGACGTTGAGTTCGTCGCCGCTGGCGGCTCAGGTTCAGCCATGGAGCAGATCATCGCCGGCAACGCCGACGCGGGCAACCCCTCGGCACCGGCCTTCGGCGAGGCGGCACTCGTCGGGCTGCCCGTCGTGAACGTCTTCACCTACTCGAACGGTGCCATCTTCGGCATCTTCGTGCCCGAAGACGGTCCGTACCAGTCGATCGCCGACATGAAGGGTGCCAACATCGGCATCTCTGAGCCCGGTGGTGGCGAAGTTGCGTTCCTCGAGGCCGCGCTGCGGGCCGAGGGCATCGACCCGATCACCGATGTGCAGCTGATTCCGATCGGCGACGGCGGACCAGAAACCCTGGCCGCTCTCGACAACGGATCGGTCGACGTGTACTCCACGGCGTACAACGACATCTTCGCGATCCAGACCTCCGGCGTGAACCTCGTCGACCTGACGCCGGCGATCTACAACACGTTCCCCGCTCGCGGCATCATCACGACGCAAGACACGCTGGAGAACAACGGTGACGCGCTCGAGCTGTTCGCTCGCGGAACCGCCATGGGCATCTACTTCTGCTACGAGAACCTCGAGGCGTGCCGCGACCTCATGAAGGGTGCGATTCCGCAGGCCTTCGAGCAGAACGCTGACGGCATCTCTCAGGGTGACCTGCGATTCGAGCTGGCCACCACTCAGGTGCGCCCGGTCGACTTCGACAACATCGGCCAGCACGACGTGGCCGGTACGCAGGCCTTCGTCGACCTCATTCAGTCGACGTCGCCCGACTACATCGCTGTGGACGCGAACGACATCCTGTTCGACGGCTTCATCGCCTCGGCCAACGATTTCGATCGCGATCGCGTTGCCGCCGACGCTGCTGCCTACGAGTTCCAGAACCAGTAGAGCAGCCGCACCGGTTCAGCTGATTTCCACTATCGAGAACTGAGAAAGAACACCATGACGACCATGACCCAGACCGCACCGCTCGTAAGAGTCGACGGCGTGACCAAGCGCTTCGGCTCCGGTGACAAGGAAATGGTCGCCCTGAGCGGACTGAACCTCGAGGTCCGGGAGGGAGAGTTCATCTCCCTCCTGGGCCCGAGTGGCTGCGGGAAGTCGACTGCCCTGAACATCATGGGCGGACTTCTCGACGCGACCGAGGGAACCGTCACATTCAGCGGCGAGCCGCTTACCGAGCCCAACCGGCACATCGGAATGATGTTCCAGCAGGCAGTGATGTTTCCTTGGCGCACGACCCTCGAGAACGTTCTGCTTCCCGTCGAGATCTTCGGCGAGAAGAAGAAAGACTTCATCCCCAAGGCTGAAGAACTGCTCGAGATGGTCGGCATTAAAGACTTCCGCGATTCCTACCCCTGGCAGCTGTCGGGCGGCATGCAGCAGCGCGCGGCTCTGTGCCGTGTGCTCTTGCACGACCCCAAGCTGCTGCTGCTCGATGAGCCCTTCGGCGCACTCGACGAGTTCACCCGCGAATCGATGAACCAAGAACTGCTGCGACTGCAGGACTACGCCAAGTCGACAGCGGTTCTCGTCACGCACAACATCACCGAAGCCGTGTTCATGAGCGATCGAGTAGCCGTCATGAGCGCGCGCCCCGGTCGGCTCGTCGACATCATCGAGGTGCCGTTCGATCGGCCTCGACGCCCCGACCTGCAGACCACCACCGAATTCATCAAGCTCGTCGCCAAGGCGCGCCAGATGCTGGAGCTGCAGTGACCACGACAGCGCCCGCACCGACGCCGGCACGGAGCACACCGACGCCCGGGCCGAACTGGTGGGAGCGTTTTCGACAGGGTTCCGCGTGGATCGTCATCACCACGGTCGCCGTCATCATCGCCATCTGGGAGTTCTTTCCGCAGCTCGGCTTTGTGAATCGGGTGCTCTTTCCGACCTTCAGCGAGACCGTCACTGCCTTCTTCCAGCTGCTCGGCGGCGGGTATTGGTGGGACGACCTCGCCAAGACGATGTCGGCCGTCGCAATCGCCTGGGTCATCGGGGTCGCGTTCGGATTCACGATGGGCGTCGTGCTCGGCACCTCGCCGTTCTTGCGTCAAGCCATCACCCCCTACGCGATCGCCGTGCAGGCGCTGCCGAAGGTCGTGCTCGCGCCGCTGCTCATCGGGTGGCTCGGGTTCGGGCCTGAGAGCAAGATCGCCCTCGCCGTGATCATCTGCTTCTTCCCGGTCTGGATCGACACGATGGTCGGCCTCGCCCTGCCCTCAGCGAATGAGTTCAAGCTCATGAAGTCGTTGAAGGCGAGCCGCTGGCAGGTCTTCACCAAACTGCAGTTGCCGTCGGCGCTGCCGATGATCATGGTCGGCGTGAAGCACGCGCTACTGCTGGCCTTCACGGGTGTGATCGTCGCAGAGATTCTGTCGGCATCAGACGGCGGTCTCGGCAAGCTCACGAAAGAATTCGCATCCCAGCTGAACATGGGCCTCGTCTACTCGGTTGTCACGATCGTGGTCATTCTGTCGATCACGCTCGTCTCCATCGCCGACGTCATCGAGCGCCGTGTCGTGTTCTGGTCTGAAGAGTCGAGGGCGAGAAAGAAATGACGAGAACTGAAGTGATGGCGCAGATCGCCGTCGATAGTTCACCCAAGAAGAAGAATTTCTTCCGCTCGCCGTACCTGCTGACAGCGGCGCTGCTGCCGATCATCCTGTTCGCCTGGTGGCTCGCGACGACCGTCACGAAATCGGTGCCGGCCATCCTGTTGCCCACACCCGAGTCGGTGTGGACCGCCTTCCCGCGCGTGCTCGGAGCAGACGGCTTCGGCGACCAGGTGATTCGCACCCTGACCGAGATCGCCGGCGGTTTCGCGCTCGGAGCCTCCGTCGGATTCTTCCTCGGAGTGCTGCTGAGTTCGTCGAGCCGGCTGCGGGCGGCGTACCTGCCGTTCCTCTCTGCACTCGAGGCGATCCCGACCGTGATTCTTGCGCCGATCATCATCGCGTGGATCGGCTTCGGCATCGAGGGCAAGA
>JBBQKE010000188.1:0-4232 GCA_038326585.1 Actinomycetales bacterium
GATCAGACCGCGGCCCTCGAGCGGGTGACCGCCGAGAATGCGGCGCTCATTGACGAGGTCGACCTGCCAGTGTTCGTCTCGACCCCCGACCTGTTCGCCGACGTGCCGCACGCTCAGTGGCTGCCGGTCGTCGTCGACCCCGAGCGCTGGCGCACCGATCGGGCACCGATGCAGGGGCGCGAGCGGCCGCTCGTGGTGCACATTCCGAGCCGTTCGATCGTCAAGGGCACCGACCTCATCGACCCCGTGCTGCAGCGGCTCGCGAGCGAGGGGCTCATCGACTACCGCTCGATCACTGGCCTCAGCAACGCAGAGATGGTCGACGCCTACCGCGAAGCCGACATCGTGGTCGACCAACTGCGCATCGGTGTCTATGGCGTGGCGGCCTGCGAGGCGATGGCGGCCGGCCGCGTGGTCGTCAGCTTCGTGGGGGAGGATGTTCGCCGCGAGGTGCGCGAACGCACAGGCCTCGAGGTGCCCATTGTCGAAGCTGATGCCCCATCGTTCGACCGCGTATTGCGGCACCTCGTCGATGACCCGCGTGAAGCCCTCGCCCTCGCCGCCGCGGGCCCGGCTTTCGTCGCCGAAGTGCATGACGGCACCGCGTCGGCACGAGCCCTCGCGGGGTTTCTCGGCCGCGACTGAATGACGCGATCTGCTCGATATACGAACACGGAAGACACGCCGCACTGCCCTCAACCCGTGGTTCAGGGTTACCCTGAAGGATGGGGGCGCACGTTCGCGTGCGCAGAAGCTGGGGGGAATACGCACGATGGACTACACATCTGACATTCGCCGACGACTGCAGAGCGCGGTCGCCGCGGTCGGTGCTGCGGTGGTCATCATCGGGCTATCGGTCGCCTCGCCTGCCACCGCCACCCCACTCGACCAGCCGATCGATGAGCCGCGCACGGTCACCGATCGCGCCATCGTCGACACGGGCGATCTGAGTTCGGTCGCGGCGAAGGCTGACTTCGACCCCGGCTACATCATCAGCGACGCGCAGTTCTACCAGCGCGGGGCGATGAGCGAATCAGAAATCCAATCGTTCCTCGAGCGTATGAGCGGCACGTGCGGCAACAGCAACTGCCTCGCCGTCTACCGTCAGACGACGACGACCAAGACGCCCACAGAACGCTGCACCGGCACCTACACGGGCGGCACGAACGAGCTGGCCTCGCGCATCATCTATAAGGTGCAGCAGGCGTGCGGTATCAGCGCCAAGGTCATCCTCGTCACCCTGCAGAAAGAGCAGAGCCTCGTCACGCTGACCGCGCCGAGCTCGTCGCGGCTCGAGCGCGCGATGGGCTACTACTGCCCCGACGACCCCTCGCGGCCAGGCTGGTGCCACCCGAGCTTCGCGGGCTTCCAGAACCAGGTCTACAACGCCTCGGCGCAGTTTCACCGCTACCGCCTGAACCCCACTAACTACGCCTACCGCATCGGCACAGTTCCGATTCAGTACCACCCCAACACGTCGTGCGGCACCAAGTCGGTGACCATCCGCAACGCGGCCACCGCCGGTCTCTACATCTACACGCCCTATACGCCCAACCAGGCCGCGCTCGACAACCTCTACGGCACCGGCAACAGCTGCTCGAGTTACGGCAACCGCAACTTCTGGCGTTTGTTCACCGACTGGTTCGGCAGCCCGACCGGCCAGATGCCGGCGAGCGTCACGGCCAGCCGTGTCTCGGGTGACAACCGCTTCTCTACGAGCGTCGCAATCTCGTCGACCGCATACTCCGGGGCCCCGGGTGGCGGCACGGTCTTCATCGCGACCGGAGCGGGCTTCGCCGATGGTCTCGCGGCAGCGCCGGCTGCCGCCCAAGTGGATGCTCCGCTGCTGCTGACCGCACCCGATTCGTTGCCCGATAGCGTGCGCGCCGAGATCGTGCGTCTGCAACCTGCGCTCATCGTCATCATGGGCGGCACGAGTGCGGTCTCATCGCGCGTCGCGACTCAGTTGTCGAGCCTCGCACCCACCGTGCGACGCGATGCGGGCGAGAGTCGCTACGCCACGGCACTGCAGATCGCGCGTGCGAACTTCGCGGGGGGCGCGACCACCGCCTACCTCGCGAGCGGCGGCAACTTTCCTGACGCGCTCGCGGCGAGTGCCGCGGCAGGTGCCGAGGGCGCTCCGGTGCTGCTCGTGCCACCGGGGGCTCGCTCGGTCGATGCCGCGACGAAGCAGGTGCTCATCGACCTCGGAGTCACCCGCGTGATTCTGGCGGGCGGCACTGCAGTGATCTCGACTGACGTCGCCAGTTCGGTGCGTTCGGGCACCGGAGTCACGACCGTCGAACGACGCGGCGGCGCCGACCGCTACAAGACCGCCGCGGCGATCAATGACGCGAGCTTCCCCGAGGCCGAGGTGATGTACCTCGCGAGCGGGGTGTCGTTCGCCGACGCACTCTCGATCGCGGCCGTGGCCGGTGCCGAAGGGCGCCCGCTGGGCCTGTCGGCGCCTCGGTGCGTGCCTGCTGCGACCGTCAGCTACGCCACGCTCGCGGGAATCGATCAGGTCACGCTCATCGGGGGCACTGCTGTGCTGTCGAGTGCCGTCGGACGCTTCGCTCCGTGCAGCTGACCATCCCCCGTCACCTGAATCGCCGCAGCGAGAGGCAGTCGATCATGGGCCACCACCCTTCGAAGCGCTCAGCGCCTCTGGTCACCACCGTGTTCCTCCTCGTCGGCGCGGTGGGGCTGTTCGGCGGAATCGCCCCCGTTTCGGCGGCGCCGAGCACGCTGCCCGCGAATGCTGAGGCCGAGCGCGATCTGCCCGCCGAGATGATCGACGTCGACCCCGCCGACTTCATTGAGGCTGCCGCCGAACTGCCCGCAGGGCTCGAGCAGGCGCTCGCGCGCGATGTGGGGCTCAGTGGCGCGGAATGGCTCGCCCAGAGCGAGGCCGGCAATGCCGCGGCCGACGTGGTCGCCGAGCTCGCCGAGGTCATCGAGGTCGTCGATGCCCGTCTGGAGAACTATGAACTCGTCGTCACGGTCGAGACGGCGGCGGATGCCCGCATCGCGCAATCCGTCGGAGCCCTCGTCGAGTTTGGCTCAGCCTCCGGGCCCCGTGCGGCAGACCCTGAGTTGCGTGTCGAGAGTGCCTACGACCTGCGCGGCGGCATGCCGTTCACCTTCGACCTCTTCCGGTGCTCAACCGGTTTTGTCGGCCTCGACAGGCAGACCTTCGAGCTCCAGATGGTGTCGGCCGGTCACTGCCAAGCGAATGAGGGTGAGACCCGAACGGTCAAGTCGATCACCAAGCCGACGATATCGGGCGGCGTGATCAGCTCTCCCGATAGGGTGCTGGGCTCCGGCGGGCTGCACGTCACTGACACGTATCAGAATCCGGGTTATCTAGAGCCGACTTACTACGACCTGGGCATCACTCCGATCACCAACGTCGATGTCGTCGGCAAGCCCGAGATCGTGACGTGGGGCAACTCGACGTCGGGTGCGCCTCTCGCATCGACTCCTCTGGTGGTCCGTGACGCAGGGCCGGCCATTCAGGGCAGCACCGTCTGCAAGTCGGGCGCCACAACGGGCTGGACCTGCGGGCCCATCACTGCCGTTGACGATCTGGTGTACGTCGGCGGGTCGGGCTCGTGCCCCGCCCCCGGTGAAGCATATTGCGTTGGCTCCATCCTGGCGACGATTTGCGTGCGCGGCGGTGACAGCGGTGGCCCTGCTGTGGTGGGCTCTCGTGCCGTCGGCATTACTTCCGCATCGACTCGCACCACCGGAAGTTGCTCGCTCGGCGGCAACCTCGGAGTCTTTGCGACCCTCTACTCGGCGAACCCCGCCTACGAGCAAGTAACCAAGGTCTTTCCTCAGTGGGAGCCATTGGTCGGCTTCACATCGACCAGCCGCCACTCGCCGACCACGGCGCGCCTCGACCCGGTGGCGACCCCCAACTTTCTCGGGCGCATCACGGGGGGAAGCACGCGACACACGATCGTCGCCACGGTCGGCACAACCGCCACTTCTCCTACCGTCGCAGCGAACGGCGACTGGTCGATTCCCTTTGCTGGTCAGCGCGGAACGCTGCAGTGGGGGGCGACCGCTGCGTGGGGCTCGCAGACGCAGACGAATCCGAGCACCGGGCGAGTGCTCGTCGCCGAAGACGTGAGGCTGTCGGGGTCTAGCCGCTTCGACACTGCCATCGCCATCTCTAAGTATGCCTACCCGGGTTCGCCGAATGTTCCCGTGGTCTACATCGCGAA
>JBBQKE010000189.1:0-4186 GCA_038326585.1 Actinomycetales bacterium
CTGCTCGCATCACGCCGCGCATCCATCGTCAATATGGCCAGTGCCGTGGCGTATGTCGGTGTGAAGAACCGCGCTCTCTACAGCGCGAGCAAGGCTGCCGTCGTCGGTCTCACGCTGGCCATGGCGGCCGACCACGTTCACTCAGGCATCAGGGTGAATGCGGTCGCACCGGGCACTGCCGACACCCCTTGGGTAGGCCGACTGCTGAACGAGGCTGCTGACTCGAAGGCCGCGGCCGAAGCCCTTCGCGCGCGGCAGCCGATCGGACGCCTCGTCGAGGCCGTCGAAGTCGCGCGCGCGATCGCCTATCTCGCATCCCCGCTCTCGGGGTCGACCACGGGCACTGTTCTGCGCGTTGACGGGGGCATGACGAGCCTGCGAGTCTGAGCCTCAACGGCGGGGGGCTCGATCACACCGTGACGACGGTCACGCGGTTCTTGCCTGTTCGCTTCGACTCGTACATCGCCGCGTCAGCCGCCCGGATGAGATCGTCACCGCTGCACTCGCGGTCGCCAGGGTCGAACAGCGCGGCTCCGATGCTCGCGCTCAGGTGCGATTCGATGTCGAGCACATCGAACGCCATGCTCAAGGAATCGTGAATGCGCGCGACGATCGCGGCCACCCCCGATGGCCCCGCATTTGAGCAGACGACGACGAATTCGTCTCCGCCGACCCTCGCGATGGTGTCGCCGCTGCGAACGACCCGTCGCAGTCGATCGCCCGCCTCGATGAGCACAGCATCGCCGTGCCCGTGGCCGAGAGCGTCATTGATCTGCTTGAAGCCGTCCAGGTCGAGGTACAGCACGGCCATTGGGCGGTGATACCGCGAGGCGGTGGCAAGCGCTTGTTCGAGAACGTCGGCGAGCAGAGTGCGGTTGGGGAGGCCCGTCAACTGATCATGCAGCGCGGCGGTTCTCAAGACTTCTTGCAGTCGGATGCGCTGCAGCACTTGCCCCGAATACCGGGCCAGGGCGCTGAGTAGTTCGCTCTCGTCGGCGTCGACATCGCGCTGACGTCGGAAGAAGGTGGCAACGAGAGCGATCACGTCGTCTGCGTCTCGCACAGGGCTGACCACGAGGCTGTGAATTCTGTTCGCCTTCAGCGCGTGGCCGAACTCGGGGTGACGTTCGATGACCTGCGAGGTCGTCACCACCGACAGGTCGCTGGCGCGCTGCGCTCGCGGCCACAACACATCGAGCGCAATCACGTGCTCGGCAACGCCACCGTCGCTGGCGGCGACAGTCGCACCGCTGACGAGCATGAGTTGAGCGGCGATGGCGTCGAAGGCACCTCGCACGATATCGCTGACGGCGTTGACCAGAGCCTCTTCAGTGTCAGCGGTGCCCAGGATGCTCGACGCACCCTCCAGCACGCGAGCTCGCCGCTCTGCCCGCTCGGCCGTGCGCCGTGCGCCCAACAGTTCGCGCGCGTAGTTGCGACGCTTCGTGGCGTCGAACACAGCTGTGCGCACCCACCCCGTGGGCCCGTCGGCATCTCTCGCCATGGTGGCATTGACCACCACGTCGAGGGTGCTGCCGTCAGCGCGCGTGAGTGTCAGGGGCACCTCACTGACCGATCCGTCGAGCGACAGCGCCAGCTGGTAATGCGTGTTCAGAAATACCTGGCTTCCCGGAGCCAAGAGGTGCTCGAACGGCGTAACGAGCACGTCTTCGCGCCGGTAACCGCCCATGCGCAAGAACGTCTCATTCACCCTGACCACGACGCCGGCGGGCGACGTCGACAGGTACCCGCACGGGGCATTCTCATAGAGATCCTCGTACGACTCATCCGCCGTGACTTCGGTGCTCACGTCAAGAATGACCGCATAGCGGCGACGAGCTCGCTCGGGTGAGACAGGTGCAAGCAGTGGCCATTGGCAGGCACGACGACGAGGTGGCTGTCGCCAATGGCCTCGTGCACGAACTGGCCGACCGCGAGTGGCGCGATCACGTCGTCGGCACTTTGCACAATGAGGGTCGGCGTCGAGACCGACGCAAGGTCGTCTCGGTTGTCTGAGAGAAACGTCACGCGGGCGAAGTGCTGCGCGATGGCGGGATCAGTGCTGCAGAAGCTCGACGTGAGTTCTTCTGTGAGTTCTGGTCGATCGGTGTTGCCCATGATCGCCGGCGCTATCGCCGATGACCAGCCGAGGTAGTTGCTGTCGACGTTGTCGAGCATGGCGTCGATGTCGCTTTCTTCGAAGCCCCCGATGTAGTCACCATCGTTGATGTAGCGGGGCGACGGGCCTACGAGCACCAGTTTGCTGAAGAGCTCGGGTGCCGCAATCGCCGCGAGAGCGGCGATCGTCGCGCCGACGGAGTGGCCAACGAGGATGACGTCGTGAAGCTCGAGGGCCGTGATGATGTCTATGACGTCATCGGCGTAGCCGTGCAGAGAGTCGTAGGTGCCACGATCGTAGGCGCTGAGATCTGAGCCGCCTGACCCTACGTGGTCGAAGGTGATGACGCGGTAGCCGCTCTCGAACTGGGGGGCGACGAGGCGCCACATGTTCTGAGAGCACCCGAAGCCATGCGCGAACATCAGTGCAGGGCCGTCACCGACTCCCGCCTGCTTCACGTTGTTCTTGCTGACGACGTCTGCGGGCTTCGGTGCAACGCTCATGAACTGCTTTCGATGGCGCGAGTGACTCGCTCGCTCACAGTAGCCGCGAGCACTCGAACGGTCAGCGCCCCAGGCTCGACCCATGTTCGAAAACCGATCGCCTCACCGAACTCGTCGCCGTCGAGCTCGATGAGTTCAGGGCGATCGAGGGCGATGGTGAAACGAGTGCCGGTGCGGTAGTTCATCGCGTCGATGTCGTCGGTGCCCGACTCTTGGCCGGGCCGCAATCGGCGCATGACCCCGTACTTCCAGATGACCTTGTGCAGCACCTTGGCCCAGTTGACGACGCCCTCGGGGCGCAGAAAGACGATGTCGAGCGTGCCATCGTCGAGCTTTGCGTCGGGGAGAAGCTGCACGTTGGCCTGGAGCGTTCCGCAATTTCCGACGATGACGGTGTGCGCCTGCGTCGACCGGGTGCGCTCTTGATCGAGCCGATAGCGCATGCGCTGGTGCTTGTTGTCTCGCTTGGCCGAGACTATCTCCTTGAGATAGGCCAGCCAGCCGACCTTCGCTTTGAGGTCGTCATCGGTGTGCGCCAGCATCTTCGCGTCGAGCCCGATGCCGGCCATCACCAGATAAGCGTGCCGGTCGACGCTCGAATCCGCGCGGCGAATCTCGATCATCCCCCGGTCGATGGTGCGGTCGTCGCCGCCGAAGGCGCAGCGCAGCGAGTGCTCAGTGTCGTCGAGGGTCAGCTCAAGATTGCGCGCCAGCAGGTTGCCCGTGCCTGACGGCAACAGTGCAAGCGCCACGTCATGCTCACCCATCGCTTCGGCGACCGCACGAACGGTTCCATCGCCACCGGCGACGATGAGCATGGCGACCCCCTGGTCGAGGGCGGCAGAGGCCGCGCCAGTGCCCGGGTTGTCTTTCGACGTCTCGAAATACAGGGTTTCGCCCCAGCCCGCGTCACTCTGCTCGGTTGCGACAAGCGCTTTGATCGCCTCGAGATCGACCTTGATCGGGTTGTAGATGACGGCTGCGACCTTCTGTGCCGTGGGCGTGAAACCTTCGGCCGCGGGCTCTGCTCTCTCGTCAGTCAGCGTCACGACGACGCCTTCTTGCCCAGGTCGCTCGCGATGTCGGGCACGTGCTGATGTTGCTCGCGCGGCGGTCGCTGGTAGTCGGTCGCCGGGGGGCGGTCTGGAAGAATGACCTTTTCCGGCTCTTCGTGCTCGTGGCGAATCTCGCTGAGCAGGTGGCTGATGACGTTGATGCGGGATGCCCGCTTGTCGTCGCTCTCGATCGTCCACCATGGCGCCTCGGGTAGGTCAGTGGCGGCAAACATGGTGTCTTTCGCTCGCGAGTAGTCTTCCCAGCGCCGGATCGACTCGAGGTCGGTCGGCGAGAGCTTCCAGCGGCGCAGGGGGTCTTCGACCCGTGACGCGAAGCGCGCCTGCTGAACCTCGTCTGACACCGAGAACCAATACTTGATGAGAATGATGCCGTCTTCGACGAGCATTCGTTCTACGACCGGAACCTGTCGCAGAAACAGCTCGTGTTCTTCGTCGCTCGAGTAGCCCATGACACGTTCTACCCCGGCGCGGTTGTACCACGAGCGGTC
>JBBQKE010000190.1:0-4164 GCA_038326585.1 Actinomycetales bacterium
CCAGCTGAGCTGGCGCGTGGCCTCGGCCTCGTCGAGCCTCGACGGCGACGGACTCGACGACGACGGTGTCGCGCAGTCGCGCGCGGGGGTCTTCGCCCACCGGCCCGTCGCGCCGCGCGGGGTCGCCGAGATTCCCCTGCCGCCGCCCCTGCTCGAGCACGCGCGCACCCCCGGTGTCGTCGTGACGATCGAGGCGAGCGAGATCGGCACCTCCGACACCGAGTCGTGGGTGGTCGCGCGCACGCAAGTGGTGACGGTCGAGCCCGAGGCGGTGCGACCGGTCGAGCTGCCGACGCCGAGCTCGCTGTCGCTCGACGACCTGCACCTCGATGACGCGACGGGCGCCGTCACCGCACTCGGCACGCAGCCGATCGAGAACTGGCGGCTGGAACTCTGGCGCGCGCCCATCGACAACGACTTCGGTTTGGGCTGGGACACCGGCGGCGCGGTGTCGGATGCCCAGCACTGGGCGGCCCTCGGGCTCGACCGGCTGGTCTCGCGGCTCGTCTCGATCGACCGCTCGGTCGATGCGCACGGTGTCGAGGCAGTCGAGGTCGTCACGCACGTCGGCGCAGCGGCGACCGACATCGCGGTCACCCTGACCTGCCGCTGGACCGCTACTCAGACTGGTCTGCAGCTCGACGTCGCGATCGTGCCGCACACACACGGCGAGGCTCGCGTCGAGTGGGCGAGGGCTGGCGTCTCGTTCGCGCTGCCGGACGTCGCCGAGCGCGTGCAGTGGTTCGGCCGCGGACCCGGACCGGCCTACCCAGACACCGGACAGGCGGCGCACGTGGGTTGGTTCGCGCGCGATCTCGACGGGATGCTCGAGCGCACCGTGCGGCCGCAAGAGTCGGGCGCCCGAGCAGGCGTGCACTGGGCGCGGCTCGACGGCCTGGCTCTCGGCGGTCAGCCCGCCGGCGCGCTCGAGGTCTCGTCGCCCGAAGCCCTCGCCCTCACCGTGCGCCCGTGGTCGACCGAGGCTCTCGCCGCCACGACCCACGATCACCTGCTGCACGGCGACGGCAACACGCACGTCGTGCTCGACCTCGCCCAGCACGGCGTCGGCACCGCCGCGTGCGGCCCCGGCGTACTTCCGCAGTACCGGCTCAGCGCGCGCGACGTGCGCGGGAGCATCCGTTTCAGCATCTCTGGAGAGCAAGGAGCCTCATGAGCGAGACCAGCCGCACCGAGCCGACCACCATCGAGACGGGCGTCGACGGCATCGTCATGCGCCTCACTCCGACCGAGCGCCAGACGGTCGGCAACTTCGTCGACTGCAACATGGCGACAGCGTGGGTGGGCGATGAGTTCCGCATTTTTCCGGGCAAGTTCGGCGAAGACCCGCTGTGGGGCGACGCGCGCGAGCTGAAGTACGCCGGCGGTGCGACCGTCGCCGAAGCCTTTGCCCGCGAGCCCGACGAGTTCATCGAGCCGACACTGCCGCCGAACACGCCGCCCGGCGAGCCCGGGCTGCACGGCGCCGTGTGGTTCGAGACGATCTACCAAGACCCCAGCGACGCCTCCGGTCGCACCCTCTATGCGCTCTATCACAACGAGAATTACCCCTCGACCCTGCCGTTCGATGAGGCGACGGGTGAGGGCTACCGCGATGTCGACTGGCCTCCCGGCCTGACCGGACCGGAGGGCGTGCAGGCCGTGCCGCGCATCGGCATCATGCACTCGACCGACGGCGGCGAGAGCTGGGTCAACCGCGGCATCCTGCTCGAAGATCGCGACGAGCGGATGATCCGTCTGCCGGTCAATCGCAACAACTGCTTCCCCGGCGGCGTCGGTGACCCGAGCGCCGTCGCCTCGGGCGATCACATCTACGTCTTCTTCGGCGAGTACGCGTACCCCACGGCGTGGAGCGCCGAGACGTGGAATCGCGAGACCGAGGCGGCGGCGCAGTGCGTGAGCGTCGCGCGCATTCCGCTGAGTGAGCTGGATGCTCCCACCGGAGCCGCACGCCGGTGGAGCGGTACCGGCTGGCATGCGCCATGGGATGGCGTGGGGCAGCCGATCGCGAGCCTGCGCATTCCGATCTCTGAGGGCGGCGGCAGTGTCTCGCAGGGCGACGAGCTCTACTACTGGGGCCCCTCGGTCAGCTGGAACGAACACCTCGAGGTCTGGGTGATGATGCTCGGCCGCGTCGACGGCAGCTTCTGGGTGGGCGACAGCCTCTTCGTGTCGATCAACCCGAATCGCGACCTCGGCGAGGGTGACAACGCCCAGCAGTGGTCGACGCCCGTGCGCATCATTCACCGCCCCGGCCACGTTCTCTGGTACCCCTCGCTGCAACCCACCGACTCGCCCGAAGACCTCGCCGCGAAGCGCACCTGCCTGCGGCTCGGTCGCGAAGCGCGACTGTTCTTCAAAGACATGACGGATGCTGAGCACGTGTACATCAGCGACTACACGGTCGAGCTGACGCGAGACGGGGGCGATACGTGACCCACGCACGGCGCGCGCTCATCACGGGAGGCGCGAGTGGCCTCGGTGCTGCCGCGGCCGAACGGTTGCGCGCCGAGGGCATCGAGGTCATCACGGCTGACCTGACAGAGATGGCCGACCGGCAACTCGACGTCAGCGACGACGCCGCTGTTCAGGCTCTGGCCGCGGCCGTTGGGCCCGTCGACATTCTCGTCAACTGCGCCGGCATCGTGGGGCCCAACAAGCCACTCATCGACACGTCGCCCGATGAGTGGCGGCGCACGGTCGACGTCAACCTCATGGGCACGGTGTCGACGATTCGCGCCTTTGCCCCTGGCATGGTCGAGCGCGGCTGGGGCCGCATCGTCAATGTCGCCTCGATGGCGGGCAAAGACGGCAATCCGAACCTCGCCGCCTACTCGGCGACCAAGGGTGCCGTCATCGCGCTCACGAAGTCGGTCGGCAAAGAGCTCGCGCAGACGGGTGTGCTCGTCAACGTCATCGCGCCCGCCGTGATCGACACCCCCATGAACGCCAAGACCGACCCGGGCGTGCTGCAATACATCACCGATCTCATTCCGATGAAGCGCGTGGGCCGTGCCGACGAGGTCGCCGAACTGATCGCCTGGCTGACATCTGACAAAGTGAGTTTCTCGACCGGCGCCGTCTACGACATCAGCGGTGGCCGCGCCACCTACTAGAAAGAACCCCATGAAGCTCATGCGCCTCGGCCCCGTCGGCCACGAAAAGCCCGCCGTTCGCGTCGACGCTGACCACTACGTCGACGTCAGTGACGTCACCCTCGATTTCGACGAGGCCTTCTTCGGTGGCGGTGGGATGCTCCGCCTCGAGTCCGTCGTCGCTGAGCGCCTCGCGGCGGGCGCCGTGCATCCGTTCGCGGGGTCTGACGGTGCCGCGCTGAGGGTCGGAGCGCCGATAGCGCGCCCCCACCAGATTCTCTGCATCGGCCTGAACTTCAGTGACCACGCTGCGGAGTCGGGCATGGCCGTGCCCGACGAGCCCATTCTGTTCACGAAGAGTCCGAACACGCTCGTCGGCCCGAACGACGACGTGATCATGCCGCGCGGCGCGACGAAGCTCGACTGGGAGGTCGAGCTCGGCATCGTCATCGGCACGCGCACGAGCTACCTCGACAGCCCCGAGCAGGCGCGCGAGCACATCGCCGGCTACGTCGTGGTGAACGACGTGAGCGAGCGAGCGTTCCAGATCGAGCGCGGCGGGCAGTGGGCCAAGGGCAAGTCGGCTGAGACCTTCAACCCGGCGGGGCCGTGGCTCGCAACGGCTGACGAGCTCGACGACGTCATGCAGTTGGGCATGTGGCTCGACGTCAATGGGCAGCGCCGGCAGACCGGATCGACTTCGACGATGATCTTCGACCCGTGGTTCATCGTGCACTACTTAAGTCAGTTCATGGTGCTCGAGCCCGGCGACCTCATCAACACGGGCACGCCGCCCGGAGTGGGGCTCGGCATGACGCCGCCGACCTACCTCGAGGTGGGCAACGTCATGCACCTCGGTATCGACGGGCTCGGCGAGCAGCGGCAGACGGTGGTCGCGCCGCGCTAGCCGCCGCCCGTGGGGCGCGTCGCGGCGTCGAGCAGTTCGAGCACGTGCACGTAGGGCATGCCCGTCGCGCGGCTCATGCCGAGTTCGCACGTGCGGTTGGCGCTGACGGCGTGGTCGAAGTCTCCGCCCTCGCGCGCGAGCCGG
>JBBQKE010000191.1:0-4155 GCA_038326585.1 Actinomycetales bacterium
AGTGCCCATGCCTCATCGACCCGGTCGCCGACCTGTTGCATCGAGAGCGTGAACGCGTCGGCGTCGGTGCGGCGCTGGGCGAACGCGCAGAACCGGCAGCCCGTGTAGCAAACGTTCGTGAAGTTGATGTTGCGATTGACGACGTAGCCGACCGAGTCGCCCACGGTGTCGTGCCGCACGCGGTCGGCGAGGTTCGCGAGCGCGTCGAGGTCGGCGCCGTCGGCCGAGAGCAGGGTCAGGTAGTCGTCGTCGCTCAGCCCGGCGGGAGCATCCTCGGCCCGCCGCAGCACCGCGCGCACACCCGTACTGACGCCGACCGTGCGGTCTCGCGCCGAGGCCGTGCTCTCACGCAGCTCGGCCCAGTCGCCGTAGACGTCGTCGAAGTCGCCGCGGGTCGTGGTCGCGCGACCGACGGTGTCGATCTCGACGTGCAGGTCGGTGCGTCCTCTGGCACCCTCGCGCGTCGCCCAGTCGGGGTCGGGCTCTTGCCAGGGAATGCCCTGCAGAACCGCCGACTCGTTCGCGAGCCCGTCGGGGCCCGCGAGCGCGCGCACGTGCGGCACGATGCGCGGGTCGAGCCAGGGCTCTTCGGCGCGCACATAGTGCGGGTGCGCGGTGAGGCGCTCGCGCAGAATGAAGCCCGACTCCGCGGTAAGGCGCGCAAGCTCGTCGATCTGCGGCCACGGGCGCTCGGGGTTCACGTGATCGGGGGTCAGCGGGCTCACGCCGCCCCAGTCGTCGATGCCGGCGCGAACGAGCAACTGCAGCTCTTCGGCGTCGGTGAGGTTGGGCGGAACCTGCAGGCGGGCGCCGGGGCCGAGTACGAGGCGACTGACGGCGACAGCGGCGATGTACTCCTGCAGCTCGAGGTCGTCGGAGGCGCGCATGGCCGTGCGCGGCTTGGCGCGGAAGTTCTGAATGATGACTTCTTGCACATGCCCGTGCCGCCGTGCCGTCGCCCGAATCGCGAACATGCCGTCGACGCGCTCGGCGTAGGTCTCGCCGATGCCGAGCAGCAGGCCGGTGGTGAACGGGATCGCGCTGCGTCCCGCGTCTTCGAGCACGCGCAGGCGCAGCTCGGGGTCTTTGTCGGGCGAGCCGAAGTGGGCGAGCCCGCGCGTCTCGAAGAGTCGCTTGCTCGTGGTCTCGAGCATCATTCCCATGCTCGGCGCGACGGGCTTGAGGCGCTGCAGTTCTTGCCAGGTCATGACGCCGGGGTTGAGGTGCGGCAGCAGCCCAGTCTCTTCGAGCACGAGAATCGCGACGCTGCGCAGGTAGTCGATCGTCGAGTCATAGCCGCGTGAGTCGAGCCACTCGCGCGCCGCGGGCCAGCGCTCTTCGGGCCGATCGCCGAGAGTGAAGAGGGCCTCTTTGCAGCCGAGCGCAGCACCCTGACGAGCAATCTCGAGCACCTCGTCGGGGGAGAGGAACGGGGCTTTGCCCTGGGCAGCGAGCTGGTTCGGCGTCTGCACGAACACGCAGTAGTGGCAGCGGTCGCGGCACAGGTGCGTGAGGGGGATGAACACCTTGCGCGAGTAGGTGATGACGCCGGGGCGTCCGGCCTTCTCGAGCCCAGCATCCCGCACCCGCCCCGCCACGGCGAGCAGCCGGTCGAGGTCGTCGCCACGGCAGTGCAGCAGGGTCTCGGCCTCGGTCGCGTCGAGCGTCACACCGCTCTCGGCACGCTTGAGCGCGCGCGACAGAGCGGATGCCGTCGGGGTGAAGTCGAACGCAGTCACAGTGCGCTCAGCCTACGCCCGCCGCTCCGCAGTCCCCTGCGCAGGCACCGCCGCTGCACGTCGGCTCAGGTTCCGCAGTAGGTCGTGTACGGCCCGAACGTGTCGGGGGCGGCGACGGCGTAGCGCTCGAACTCGGGGCGCTCGTCGAACGGGTGGGCGAGCGCGTCGAGCAGCCGCTCGAACGGCGCGAGGTCGCCCGCGGTCGCGGCCTGCAGCGCCTCCTCGACGAGGTGGTTGCGCGGGATATAGATCGGGTTCGCGCTGTCCATCGCGTCGGCGTCGGGGTTCAGCGCGAGCCACCGCTCGGCCCAGGCCTCACCTGCGGCACCGTCGAGCATTGAGGGTCGTGCGCTGCCACGCGCGAGAGACGCCAGCCGGCGGAACGACGAGGTGTAGTCGGCACGGTGCTCCTGCAGAAGCGCGAGCAGGTCGGTGGCGAGCACCGCCGCCGTCTCGTCGGAGACAGCGTCGCCCAGCCCCAGCTTCGCGCGCATGAGCGCGACCCACGCTTCGGCGTAGTGCGCGCTGAACCGCTCGAGTGCGGCGGTCGCGAGCTCGATGGCGTGCTCAAGGTCGTCGTCGATGAGTGGCAGCAGTGTCTCGGCGAAGCGGGCGAGGTTCCACTCGGCGACGATCGGCTGCTTCGCGTAGGCGTACCGGCCCCCGTGATCGATAGAGCTGTAGACGCTTGAGGGGTCGTAGCCGTCGAGGAACGCGCAGGGACCGTAGTCGATCGTCTCGCCCGAGATCGTCATGTTGTCGGTGTTCATGACGCCGTGCACGAAGCCGATGCTCATCCATTGCGCGACGGTCGCCGCCTGGGCCTCGACCACCGCATCCAGCAGTGCGAGGGCCGGACGCTCGGCGCTGGCCGCCGCCGGCGCGTGGCGGGCGATCGCGAAGTCGGCGAGACGTTGCAGCAAGTCTCGGTCGTCTTGTATCGCGACGTAGTGGAACGTGCCGACCCGCAGGTGGCTGCTGGCGACGCGCGCGAGCACGGCCCCGGGCAGCACCGTCTCTCGGCGCACCGGTCGACCGGTCGCCACGACGGCGAGTGAGCGCGTGGTCGGCACGCCGAGGGCGTGCATGGCCTCGCTCACGAGGTGCTCGCGCAACATGGGCCCGACGGCGGCGTATCCGTCGCCACCTCGCGAGAAGGGGGTGGGGCCTGAGCCTTTGAGGTGGAGGTCGCGCAGTGCGCCGTCGCTGTCGGTCAGCTCGCCGAGCAGCAGCGCGCGGCCGTCTCCCAGTCGCGGACTGAAGCCGCCGAACTGATGGCCCGCATAGGCCTGCGCGACGGGCGTCGCGCCCTCGGGCACGGCAGCACCCGTCAGCAGCGCGATGCCGTCGTCGCTGCGAAACCACGAAAACTCAACACCGAGCTCGGCGGCGAGCGGCTCGTTGAGCACGAGCAGTTGCGGGGCGGGTGCGGCCTCTGTCGACGACGGGATGCTCAGCTCAGGCAGAGCGCGAGCGAAGCGCCCGTCGAGCGCGACGAGGCGAGTGTCCGCGCGGGCGGTGCCGCTGCTAGTTGTCGTCGACGAGCTCACCTGACGACCGTACGCCCGTCACCTGAGCGGGTCGAGTGTGCCGACGGAGTGCCGATCGGCAATCTCCAACATGTTGACCGAGTGCAGACAAACTGACCGCGCGTGTCGACTCGACCCGGCTTCTCCTTTCGGCACGATCCCTTTCGGCACGATACCTCTCGGCGCACACCCACCGCCCCAGACGCTTCAACGGATGCGGAAGTACGCGAACACAATTCACGAAGCTCCGCATCCGTTGAAGTGCGCCGGGGTGGACTACCGACGGGGACGGGGGCGGGGACGGGACGGGCTGGGGCTGGGTCTCGGTCTGGGATAAAGGCTGGTGCTGGTGCTGGCTGCTCGAGTGACACACGCTGCGTGTCCTCCCCAGTTGCGAACGGGCGACGCTCGCACTCGAGATCACCAGAGGGTGCGACAGAGGGAGATCCGCAGGGCACGCTCGCGGAATGCCCGGCTTCTCAGGTTTTGACCCCGTCATCCGTCGTCTCGGCGGTATTGCGTCGCGGCGTGAGTTGAGGCTGGCCGGGTGGAGTGAGACGGATCTGTGGTTCGCCTGGAACTACGGCAACCTCGATCGCATTCGCATCGGGTGGTACGCGGCGAGCGACCTGCCGCCCGACGCGCGCGCAGCCTGGGCCGCCGGTGGGCCGCTCGCGTGCGTGAGTGCCCTCGAGCACTACGGGATGCTCCCACTCAGCGAAGCTGACGACCAGCTCGCCCTGCACATCGCCCTGCCCGCCGACGGACACGTCGGACGACGTGTCCCCGATGACCTTGTCGTGCACTGGAGCACCGCAGACCGGTTCTCGGGCACGCGTCAGGCGGTGGCGGCGTCTGTCGCATTGCGTCAGGCCCGCGGGTGTTCG
>JBBQKE010000192.1:0-4142 GCA_038326585.1 Actinomycetales bacterium
TCACGCTTTTGCCTGCCCTGCTCGGCCTCGCCGGTGCGAAGCTCGCGCCGAAAGAAGGCTCGCGCGCCTGGAAGCGTGCGCACCCCACGGCATCCACCGGGCCGACCATGGGGCGCCGCTGGGTGCGCGGGGTCATGAAGCGGCCCGTGGTAACGACAATCTCGGTCGTCGCCGTGCTCGGCATGCTGTCGATTCCCGCCTTCTCTCTCGACCTCAACCTGCCCGACGGCGGCAGCGAGCCCGCCGGGTCGACGCAGCGCGAGGCCTACGACCTCATTGCCGAAGGGTTCGGCCCCGGCACGGCCGGCCCGTTGCTCGTCACCCTCGACATCACGCAGACGACCGACATCCTCGACGACCTCGACGCGATCCGCGGTGAGCTCGAGCAGGTCGACGGCGTCGCGAGCGTGAGTCGGGGCATCCCGTCACCTGGTCTCGAAACGGCCATCTTCCAGGTCGCGCCCGACACGGCACCCGACGACCCGGCCACCAAACTCGTCGTCGCCGACCTGCGTGAACTCGCCCCTGAGATCGAGGCCGAGTTCGGTACTCCTCTCGCCGTCACAGGCGTCACCGCGATCGGCATCGACATCTCGACCCGTCTCACGAACGCGCTCGTGCCGTTCGGTCTCGTTGTCGTCGGTCTCTCGGTGTTGCTGCTCATGGCGGTGTTCCGGTCGGTGCTGGTTCCCGTGAAGGCGGCGCTCGGCTTCTTGCTCTCGGTCGGCACGGGCATGGGCGTGACGGTCGCGATCTTCCAGTGGGGATGGGGCGCCGAGCTCTTGCACGCCGAGCCCGGCCCCATCTTGAGCTTCATGCCGATCATCTTGATGGCTGTGCTGTTCGGTCTGGCCATGGACTACGAGGTGTTCTTGGTCTCGGGCATGCGCGAAGAGTTCGTGCGCACGGGCGACCCGCGACAGGCGATCGAAGACGGCTTCGCCAACGGTGCTCGCGTCGTGACGGCGGCGGCCCTCATCATGTTCTTCGTCTTCGCCTCGTTCGTGCCCGAGGGTGCGGGACTCATCAAGCCCATCGCCCTGGGGCTCGCCGTGGGCATCGCGGTCGACGCCTTTGTCGTGCGCATGACCCTCGGCCCGGCGCTCATGACGCTCTTCGGTCGCGTCGGCTGGTGGTTCCCGCCCCTGCTCGATCGCCTGCTTCCGAATCTCGACGTCGAGGGCGAGCAGCTGCGGCACCACCGCGACCACCGCGAATGGGCCGCGCTGCAGGGCGACGCCGTCATCGTGGCTGACGGGTTGCAGCTGGCGGGGTCGGATGCTCGACTCGACCTCGTCGCCGCGCCCGGCTCGCGGGTCGACCTCGTGGGAGATGCCGCGACGCGGCGGCTCGTCGGTGCGACTCTCGCCGGCTATCTGCCGATCGCGGGCGGCCGTGCCGTGATCGCCGACGCCGTGCTGCCCTCTGAGGCCGGTCGCGCGTCGCGCCGCGTGACGCTCGTCGACGTGAGCGGCGATCGCCTCGCACCCTCGGTGACGATCGGCGCACTCGTGAGTGAGCGCATGGCACTCGCGGCCGGTTACCCGCGGGCTCCGCGTCGAGCGCGTCGCTGGCTCAGCCGCTTGGCCGCCACCGTCGAGGCTCTCGGCGTCGACGCCGCCGCGATCCGCGACCCCGAGAGTGGCGTCGTCGCGCTCGACGCGCGCCGACGGGCACTCGTGCTCGCCGCGGTTGCCACGCTCGACGCCACCGCCGTGATCGTGCTCGACCACCGTGATGATGCCCTCGGCGCGGCCGACATCGAGCTCGCCGACGCCCTCGTGCAGCGGCTTGCTCCGCCCTCGGTCGTGCGGGTCTGGGGGCGCGAGCGCGGATCGGCCGTGTCGTCAGGCGCCCTCACGGTCGTGCTCGAGTTCGACGTGATCACCACCGTTCATGACGCGAACGGGCTCGTGGCCGCGTCAGACTCTCGACCCGCCCTCGCAGACAGGAGCGACGTCTGATGACCTCGTTGACCCCTCACACCGCTCACACCGCTCGCACGACTCGTCGCGGCCTTCGTCGCTGGCTGACCGTCACCGCCGCCGTCGTGGTGCCGCTCGCGCTTGTCGGGCTCGCGCTGGCCGCTGTCGGCAATGATTCGGCCGCGCTCGAGCGCATCCCGGCCGCCGTCGTCAACGATGACACCCTCATCACGACGACCGACGCGAACGGGGACGAGCTGTTCGTGTTCGCCGGCCGGCAACTCGTGACCGAGCTCACGGCGCCCGAGTCTGACGGCTTCACCTGGACCGTCACGAGTGCCGACGAGGCCGAGGCCGCCCTCGCGCGGGGAGACGTCTATGCCGTGCTGACGATTCCGCCGGCCTTCTCAGAGTCGTTGCTCACGATCGGCACCCCTGACCCCGTGCAGGCGCGACTCGAGATCGAGACCGATGACGCCCACAGCTACCTGGCCGGTGCGGTCGTGCAAGCCGTGGGCAGCGGGCTAGCGCAGCAGTTCGGCGCCGCGATCACCGCGCAGTACCTCGACGGGCTGACCGCCGGTCTCGGCGAGCTCGGCACGGCGCTCGAAGTGGCCGCCGATGGTGCGACGCAGCTGGGCGACGGCGCTACCGACTTGAGTGTGGGGTTGACCGAACTCGGCGATGGCGCTTCGGCCTCGGCGAGCGGTGCGCGATCGCTCTCGAGCGGCGTGCGCGACTATACGAACGGCGTGAGCGCGCTGTCATCGGGTCTGGGCGAGCTGAGGGCGGGAGCCAATCAACTCGACCCGCTGCAGCAAGCGGTCGGCGGTCTCGTGCCGCAGTCGGGTGCGGTCGCCAGTGGTCTCGGTGCCCTCGCACCCGCCATCGCCGCCTCCGATTTGAGCGACGCCGACAAGGCGGCCTTTCAGGCGCTGCTCGGCGATGCGCAGGTGCTGGCCGGCACGGCGGGGGCCGTCGTGCCGCAGCTCAACGGCGCGCTTGACGGCCTGCAGTCGGGCATCTCGCAGAGTGCCGCAGGCGCATCGCAGCTCGCCTCCGGTGGAGCCGAGCTGCGCGGGGGAGCCTCATCGCTCGCGTCGGGCCTCGGCAGCCTCGCGTCGGGCACCGACCAGGTCACGGCGGGGGCCAAGTCGCTCGCTGACGGCGCGGACGAGCTCGCGAGCGGGCTCGCCTCGGGCGCATCCGAGATTCCCGAAGCCGGTGACAGCGCGATCGCGACCGAGCCGGTTGTCGTCGACGCAAGCCGCAGCAACGAGGTCGACGGTGTGGGCTCGGTCATCGCCGAGACCCTCGTGCCCGTCGGCCTGTGGATCGGCGCGCTCGCGACCTTCATCGCCCTGCGCCCGGCGGCGCGCGGCGTCATCGGCACCTCGGCGGCGGGCGGCACGATCGTGCGGCGCACTCTCGGCCGGGCATCGCTCATCGCGCTCGCCCAGGCCGCGCTCGTCACCCTGTTGGTGCACCTCGTGAGTGGCGTCGATTGGATGCTGCTGCCGGCGACCCTCGCACTGACGAGCATGATCGCGCTCGCCTTCACGGCGCTGCACGCGGCGCTCACCTTGGCGCTCGGTCGTGCCGGGCTCGTCGTCTCGCTGCTGCTGCTCGCGGTGCAGCTCGTCGCGACCGGGGGCATCGTGCCGATCGCGGCGCTCGCCGACCCGTTCCCGGCCCTGAGCGCCGTGCTTCCGCTGACCTATGCGGTCGATGGCCTGCAGGCCCTCTTCGCCGGGGGAGAGACTGCGCGCATCGTGACGGCCGTCGGGGTGATGGTGCTGCTCGGGGCTGTGTCGCTCATCGTGGCGCGGCTGGCAGCAGGTCGCTCGCGTCGTCGCGATGCACTCGACGCCTTTGCTCCGTCTGTGGCGGTGACCCCCGCCTAACGCGAAGCGCGGGTCGCGAGCGTGTGCTCGCGACCCGCGCTTGCTCACTAGTCGGGTACTAGTCCTTCGTCAATTCGTGCGCGCCACCGGTCATGGCGTACTCCTCTTCAGGAGACCGTACGAGCTGCTTGCGGTAGTGCAGACCGAAGCCCAGCAGCATGAGTACGTACACGATGATGATCGCCACAATGGCGGCTTGGAAGGCCGGGTTGACCAAGAGGCCGACGAACACCAGAGCCGCGATGGCCGCGGCGCTGTAGGCGCCGAACAGCCCCATCGGGCTCTTGTAGGGGCGATTCACGTCGGGGAACTT
>JBBQKE010000193.1:0-4134 GCA_038326585.1 Actinomycetales bacterium
CCAGCAGCTCATCAACGACCCGTTCACGGTGCTGCAGCTCGGCGGCGCGTACGACGTCATCGCCCGTATCACCGGTGGTGGCCCTTCGGGTCAGGCCGGTGCGTTGCGCCTTGCGATCGCGCGTGCGCTCAACGAGATCGACCGCGAGAACAACCGCGCCATCCTCAAGAAGGCGGGCTTCCTCACGCGCGACGCGCGCGTGATCGAGCGCAAGAAGGCCGGCCTCAAGAAGGCGCGCAAGGCTCCTCAGTACTCGAAGCGCTAGTCGCGACCGGATTCGGGTCGAACGCTATGGGTCGACTTTTCGGCACTGACGGGGTTCGAGGGCTGGCCAACGGTGATCTCACCGCTAACCTCGCCCTCGGACTCTCGCAGGCCGCCGCACTCGTGCTCACCTCGGGGCGGCACGCAGAAGAGCTTCGGGCCGCGGGCAAACGCCCGACGGCCGTCGTTGCGCGCGACCCCCGAGTGTCGGGGCAGTTCTTGACGGCAGCTGTCTCAGCGGGTCTGGCAAGCTCGGGCATCGATGTGCTCGATGCCGGCGTCATCCCTACTCCCGCAGCGGCCTTCTTGGTGGGCGACATCGGGGCCGACTTCGGGGTAATGATCTCGGCCTCGCACAACCCGGCGCCCGACAATGGCATCAAGTTCTTCTCGTTCGGCGGCACGAAGCTGCCCGACGTGGTCGAAGACCGCATCGAAGAGGCGCTCGCGGGCGACAAGCTGGCCCCGATCGGAGCCGGCGTCGGGCGCATCGATCGTTTCGCCGACGCCGAAGACCGTTACGTACTGCACCTGCTCAGCACGCTCGACATCTCGCTCGAGGGCCTGCACGTCGTGATCGACTGCGCTCACGGAGCTGCCGCTGGCATCTCGCCTCGGGTCTTTGCCGACGCCGGCGCTCGGGTGACCGTGATGGGCAGCGAGCCAGACGGTCTCAACATCAACGACGGTGTCGGCTCGACCCATCTCGACCCGTTGCGCACCGCGGTCGTCGAACTCGGCGCCGACCTCGGCATTGCTCACGATGGCGACGCCGACCGTTGCTTGGCGGTGGATGCTCAGGGCAACGTCATCGATGGCGACCAGATCATGGCGATCCTCGCACTGTCGTTGCAGTCACGAGGCGCACTCGTCGACAACACGCTCGTCGCCACCGTGATGAGCAATCTCGGTCTCAAGCGCGCGATGCATGAGCACGGCATCCGCATGATCGAGACCAAGGTGGGTGACCGCTATGTGCTTGAAGCACTGGCCGAGCATGCGCTCAGCCTCGGCGGAGAGCAGTCTGGCCACATCATCTTCAGCGAGCACGCGACAACGGGCGACGGCATTCTGACCGGCCTGCAGATCGCGGCCGAGATGGCGCGCACGAAGAAGACGGTGGCTGAGCTCGCTAGCGTCATGACTGTCTTTCCGCAGGTACTCATCAACGTGCGGGGAGTCGACCGCACGGCATTGGCCGGGCACTCGGTCGTCGCCGACGCGGTCACGGTCGAAGAGGCTGCTCTCGGTGACAGCGGACGCGTGCTGCTGCGCGCGAGCGGCACAGAGCCGATGGTGCGCGTGATGGTCGAGGCGGCTGACCAGGCGACGGCCGAGGCCGTGGCTGGGCGTCTCGCGGCGGTCGTGCGCGAGCAGCTCGCCGTTTAGCGAGGTTCTTCCGCAGTCTTGCGGCGACCAGGCGTCGGCGGTGACGCGATGATCTCGATGTGGGTCATGGTGAGCATCGCATCGTCGTGAACCGCCCACTCGCGCCAGGCATCGCTGATCGCCTGCAGCTCGGGCTGTGTGGCGTGCCCCTGGTCGAGAGCATCGCGGGCGAACGACGAGTGCAGCACTCGCTCGGCCCAGGCACCGCCCCACCATTCCCGGTCGGCGTCATCGCTGAAGAGCCAGACCGTGGCGGTGGTCTGCACGTTGTCGAGCCCTGCTTCGTGCGCCCAGGCCTTCAGGTGGCGACCGGCATTCGGCTCGCCGCCGTTGCCCCGGTGCACGCGCTGATAAAGATCGAGCCACTGCGCGAGGCCCGGCAGCAGGGGGAACCAGCTCGTCACGGCGTAGTCGACCTCGCGGGCGGCGATCGTGCCACCCGGTGCGGTGACTCGCGCCATCTCGCGCAGCATGCCGACGGGGTCGGCCACGTGCTGCAGGGTCTGGTGCGTGTGGGTGATCTCGAAGGAGCCGGCGTCGAAGGGCAGGGCGAAAGCGTCGCCCTGCACGAACCTCACGTCAGCGTCGACCTCGACCGCATGCGCTTCAGCAGCAGCGATCGCGTCGGGCGCGAAATCGAGGCCGACCACCGTGCCGGGGCCCAGCCGTTGCGCGAACTCGGCCGTGATGGTTCCGGGGCCGCACCCGACGTCGAGCAGAGACTGTCCCGCGACCAGGTGCGGTTCGAGGTAGGCGGCCGAGTTGGCGATCGTGCGCCAGCGGTGCACCGACAGCACGCTCGCGTGATGGCCGTGGGTGTACTTCGCGGGCGACGACGGATGCTCGGTCATCAGATCTTGCGCAGCAGAATCGTCTCGACACTGTGATCGCTGGCCTTACGCAGCACGAGTGACGCCCGCGCCCGGGTCGGCAAGATGTTCTCCACGAGGTTCGGCTCGTTGATCTCTCGCCAGATCTCCCGTGACTTCGCCCGTGCTTCGTCAGCACCGAGCGAGGCATAGCGGTGGAAGTAGCTGCGCGGGTCGGTGAAGGCGCCGCGCTGCAGCGCCAGGAAGCGGTCTTCGTACCACTGTGCGATATCGCTCGTGCGAGCATCCACATAGATCGTGAAATCGAACAGATCGCTGACCGCGAGCGATGCATCCGGCCCCGGCGGCTGCAAGACGTTGAGTCCTTCGACGATGAGAATGTCGGGCCGTCGAACGATGATCTCGGCCCCGGGCACGCGGTCGTAGGTGAGGTGGCTGTAGACCGGCGCGCGCACCTCTTCGGCGCCCGCCTTCACCCGGGCGACGAACCGCAGCAGCGCCCGGCGGTCGTACGACTCAGGAAACCCCTTGCGGTGCAAGATTCCTCGCCGTGCGAGCTCGGGGGTCGGCAGCAGGAAGCCGTCGGTCGTGACGCGCTCGACGCGCGGGGTGTCTTCCCACCGCGACAGCAGCTCGCGCAGCAAGCGTGCGATCGTCGACTTGCCCACTGCGACCGACCCGGCAACCCCGATGACGAAGGGCGTGTGCTGCCCGGGCTCGCGCAAGAAAGAGCGGGTCGCGGCATGCAACTCGCGCGCACCGACGGCATAGAGGCTGAGAAGCCGACTGAGGGGAACGTAGACCTCGGCCACTTCGCGCATGTCGAGCGAGTCGCCCAAGCCGCGCAACTGCACGAGCTCGGTCTCGCGCAACGGTTGTGGTGTCTCGGGGGCGAGCGCGGCCCAGCGCTGCCGATCGATCTCGTCGAACGGGCTCGTTTCGCGCGCGAGGGTGTCGCGCGGTGCGCTCGGCTCGGTCATCGCCCCCACAGTACCCCCGCCGGGCAGCCCTCGATCCTGACCGGGGCGACGAGGGGCGAGCCCTAGAATGGTCGGCTATGTGCGGAATCGTGGGGTACGTCGGAACCCGGGGCAGCGTCGAGGTGCTGCTGGGTGGTCTCAAGCGACTCGAGTACCGGGGCTACGACTCGGCGGGCGTCGCTGTCGTCAGCGACGACGGTCACCTCGACACCCGCAAGCACGCGGGAAAACTCGGCGTTCTCAGTGCAGACCTCGAGTCGACTCCGCTCACCGACGGGCAGACCGGCATCGGCCACACCCGCTGGGCGACGCACGGCGGCCCGACCGACGAGAACGCACACCCGCATCTCGGCGACGATGGCAAGCTCGCCCTCATCCACAACGGCATCATCGAGAACTTCTCCGAGCTGAAGTCCGAGTTGCTCGAGAGCGGCCACGTGTTTCTCTCTGAGACCGACAGCGAAGTCGCGGCATTTCTCGTGGGCGATGCTTTTCGCGACACCGGCGACCTGACCGCGGCGATGCTCCAGGTGGTCAACCGTCTCGAGGGCGCGTTCACGCTGCTCGCGGTGCACGCCGATCAGCCGCACGTGGTCGTCGGCGCCCGCCGCAACTCCCCGCTGGTGATCGGGTTGGGCGATGGCGAGAACTTCCTCGGATCGGATGTCGCG
>JBBQKE010000194.1:0-4124 GCA_038326585.1 Actinomycetales bacterium
AGCTCATCATCATCATGCTGATGACGCTCTTGGCCTTGACCAAGCCGCCATAGAAGAACGCGACGCCCGGGGTCATGAACAGAACCAGGGCGGTGGCCGTAATGGCCCAACTGAGTTCGCCGGTATCCATCTGTTTCTACCTCTCATAGTGGAACGTGGGTCGTGACCGTCGAGTCAGGGGAACCCGTCACGACGAGATACCGCCGCGGTCACCAGCCCAGTGTTGAGGGAAGAGGTTTCAACACCGGTGTCGTGATGTTTCCCCGGTGTTACGCGAACGCGCTCCAGGTAAACATCGCGTTTCGGCGATGTACGGCGTGGCTATGAAGTCGCCGAGTCGTCTCTCGAGAGCGGTGGCTCGTGTTGCGGCCGATCGCTGGAGGCCAGGGCAGATTCTGCGAGCTCATCAGGAACTGTCGTCGACACCGGTCGACTTCCGGTCAGGTAGCCGGCTCGAGCGAGCGCGAAGCTTCCGATCGCACTCGTCAACAGCTGGGCGACGATGGCGATGATTCCCTTGATGAGGTTGAGGGTGCTGAAGTCGAGCACGACGACGCCCACAATGATGAGAGCGACGCCCAGGCCCGCGGCCGTGCCAATCGCACTCGTGCGTGTGTACAGGTCGGGCAACGTGATGAGGCCGATCGCCGCGCTCGCGATGATGAACGCGCCGAGAATAAGGAGGGCACTGCCCACGATGCTCACGACCAGATCGCCGGTCATCGCTGACCGCCCTGCAACAGGCGCGCGAGCGACAAGATCGACAAGAAGCCCAAGATCGCAGCGACCAAGATGATGTCGATCACCGCGTCGATCGAGAACAACAGGCCGAACACCGCCACGATGCCGATGAAGGCGAAGAAGATGAGGTCGCCCGCCGCGGCGGTGTCACCCGCTGTCGGGCCGCGCACGATCCGCACGACCGCAAGCACCACGGCCACTGCGAGCAGGCCGATCACGATGGCGGCGACAATGTCGGGGATCACGACGCGGCCTTTCCGGTTCGGGGTGCCGCCGGGTGCCGCCGCAACCCGCGCACGAGGCGCCGTTGCGTGTTCTCGAGCGATGAACGGAAGGCCTCCGCGTCACCCGCGACGAACATCCCGTGCACGAACATCGAGTGCGCTTCACGGTCGACGGCGATGACGAGCGTGTCGGGGGTGATGGTGATGAGCGCAATGAGCACCGTGAGCTCGGTCTCGCTCAGGTCGTCGAGCTCAAGACGAACGATGCCCGGTTGCGGCTGACGCCCGGGCGTCAAGATCAACGCGCTGACCTGCAGGCTCGTGACGACGAACTGCCAGAAGAACCAGCCGAGAAACGCAGCCGTGCGAAGGGGAAGGCTCCATGCCGACGTCATCATGAGCCGATCACCGCCCGCACATAGTTGCTCGTGTCGACGAGACCGGCGGCAGCCTGCTCGGCCAGCTGCACAAGAACTTCGCCACCCAGACCCAGGCCGACTGAGATCGCCGCCAGCACCAACGAGGGCACGATGAGTCGCAACGGCACGCGAGTGCCCCGGTGTTCGTGCGGGTCGTCTTCGGCGGTCTGCGCCCCCCGAGGCGGGTCGTGCCGCTCGACGGCCAGCGCCGCCTCGTCGGCGACCTCATCGGCATCAACCGCAGCATCATCGAGCAACGCATGACGAGACCGGACCCGTGCCTCGGCGGCGAGCAGCTCAACGTCGGCGTGCCGCTTGCCGTTGAACATCTCGCCCCAGACCTTCATCATCGCCATAAGGCTCAGCAAACTGACGATGACCAGCAGGCCAGCGACGAGCACCGCACCTCCATCGGTCGTCGCTTGAACGAGCGCGTACTTGGCGACAAAGCCCGAGAACGGGGGCAGCCCGGCGAGCGACAGTGCCCCGATCGCGAAAGCGGCTGTCAGCAGAGGCTCGCGGGTGCGCAGGCCTGACACCCGGTCGAGGCGTCCCGACCCATAGGTGTGCTCGATCGCACCCGCGACGAGCAGGAGCGAGCCCATGACGATCATGTGGTGCACCATGTAGACGATGCCCGCGGTGAGCCCAGCGGGAGTGAACACCGCAACACCGACGAGGATGAAGCCGATGCCGCTGATCATCTGAAAGACGAGCAGCGGACGCATGTCGCGTTCGCCCAG
Organism: Actinomycetales bacterium; assembly: GCA_038326585.1. Classification (GTDB taxonomy): domain Bacteria; phylum Actinomycetota; class Actinomycetes; order Actinomycetales; family Microbacteriaceae; genus Microcella. The sequence goes on from JBBQKE010000194.1 coordinate 2,128, forward strand.
CGCGGCCAGCGCACCGACGACCAATGTCACCGACGCGATGATGATGATCGGCGTCATCCAGGCGGGGTCGCCCTCGAAGATGACCGCGAAGATGCGGAAGATGATGTACACGGCGATCTTGGTGTGAAGCCCTGAAAACAGCGCGGCGATCGCAGGCGATGCAGCACCGTAGGTGCGCGAGAGCCAGCCGTGTGCGGGAAACACTGCTGCCTTGACGGCGATGGCGCTCAAGCACACAGCGGCGGCAATGGCCGTGGCCGGGTCGTCACCAGTGCCGGCGAGCTCGCCCAAGTTGACCGTGCCCTGCACTGCGTAAATAAGCCCGACGCCGGCGAGGAAGAGGGTCGACGCGAGGAGATTCACCGTCACGTAGAGTCGCGAGCCGCCCATGTCACCGCGGCGGCTGAGGATGACGAGCAGCCCGTACGACGGCAGGAGCATGACTTCGATGAACACGAAGAGGTTGAAGAGGTCGCCCGTCAACAGCGCCCCCGCCACTCCACCCGCGAGCACGAGCACGAACGACGCAGTCGAGGGGCTGCGCGCCTCGCCGCTCGCGATCATGTAGACGAAACTCACGGTCGACAGAATCGCCATCACGAGAAGCAGCAGGCTGGAAAAAGCGTCGGCGACGAAAGGGATGGCGATGCCGCCCGGCCACAGGGCGACCTGATGCGCCAGCACTGTGCCGTCGGCGGTGATCAAGACGAGCGCGAGAGCTCCGGCGAGCAGGGCCACCAACGAGGCGGTGCCGAGCACCTGACGCACGCGGTGCTGAGTCGGAGCGACGAACAGCACCCCGCCAACGAGAAGGGGCGCACCGACGAAGAGGGGCAGCAGCGCCTCGAGGATCGCGATCACGGTGCCGCCTCCGTGGTCGCGGCATCCGCGTCGTGGACGGTCGACTCAGGCTCGGTATCGTCGTCGCCGCGCCCGACCACAGCAAGGGTGGCCCTGACGACGGTGATCGCGAAAGCGATGACGATGGCGGTCAGCACGAACGCTTGCGGTAGCGGGTCGGCCGCGAGCGACGTGTCGCCTCCGAAGAAGGGTGAGTCGCGGCGGGCGACTCCCCCAGCGGCGATGATGAGCAGGTTCACGGCGTGCGTGAGCAGCACGAAGCCGAGAATGATGCGGATCAATCCGCGCTGCAGCACGAGGAAGACCCCCGCTGCCGCGAGGAGTCCGATGCTCAGAGCCAGGCTCACCTCGTCACCTCCGGCTGGGTTGTGGACGACTGCGGTTCGGGTGCGCGCTCGCCACTGTCAGTTGGACGTTCGCGCACGCCGCCGAGCTCGTTGAGCACCGCGATGATGATCGCCACAACGGCGAAGTAGACCCCGAGATCGAAGATGAGCGCGCTCGTGAAGCCGTACTCGCCGCCCCACGGCAACGGAATATCGAAGCGCACGGGCTTCAAGAACGAGCCGACGACATAGCCGCCGATTCCGCTGAGCACCCCCACGATGACGCCCGCCGCCAGCAGGCCCCGATACGGCCACCGCACAGGAGCGCGTCGGTCAGACGATGCTCCTAGGTAGGCGAGCGCGAAGCCGGTGCCACCGACCAGTGCTGAGATGAAGCCCCCGCCGGGTTCGTAGTGTCCGCGCAGCAAGAGGTAGATCGACAACACGATGATGACGGGCGCGGCCCAGCGCGCGACAACCCTGATCGGGAGCGTGTTGTCGGCCTCGCGCAGCAGCGCAGTGCCAGCCCACGCCCGCAGGTCGGGTCTGCGCTCGGCCAGCATGGGCCGTGCCGCGAGCACCCCCATGAGGACGATGCCGGCGACCGCGATGACCGTCAGCTCTCCGAAGGTGTCGAGCGCGCGGTAGTCGACGAGGATGGTGTTGACAACGTTCGTGCCGCCCGTGTCGGTGTAGGCCTCGTCGAGAAAGTACTGGCCAGCCGCAGAGATGTCGCGGCGACCGGTGAAAGCGAGCGTCACGAGCGTCGCAGCCGCGCCGACAGCGAGAGCGATCGCAGCGGTCACCGCC
>JBBQKE010000195.1:0-4119 GCA_038326585.1 Actinomycetales bacterium
CTCGTCGCATCCAGCCTTCGAATCTCCTCCGCCATCTTCGAGATGTTTCGGCCGACTCCCGCTTCGTTACCGAGCGACCACATAATGACGCTTGGGTGATTCTTGTCGCGTTCAACCATCCGTGCCGCACGATCGCGCAGCGCCGGTTCCCACTCCGGCGAATCAGTCGGGTTATTGCGCCACGCAACATCGCCGAAGCCGTGAGTTTCGAAGTCGCACTCGTCGATCACCCAGAACCCGAGTTCGTCGGCGAGGTCGAGCATGTCCGGATGGGACGGATAGTGCGAGGTGCGGATGGCGTTGATGTTGTGCCGGCGCATGAGGTGTAGGTCGCGCAGCAGGGTCTCGTAGGGCACGGCTCGCCCGAAGTCGGGGTGGTGCTCGTGGCGGTTGACGCCGCGCAGCTGCACGGGCGCGCCGTTGACCGTGAAGACGCCGTCGACGATCGCTACCGAGCGAAAGCCGATGCGCGTCTCGACGTTTTCGCCGCCGGCCTCAGCCGTGCCGGTCGAGACACGGAGCGTATAGAGCTGGGGGCTTTCGGCCGACCACGGCTGAGCATCCGGCACCGCGACCTCGATGCCGGGAGTCACCGTCAGCCCCAACTCGACCAGCTCAATAGCGACCGTGACACCGGATGCTGCGCGCACGTCGACCCGCAGGCTCGCGCCGCTCGGCCCCCAGGCGGCGACCACGTGCACGTCGTCGATAGCGAGCTCGGGCCGCTCGCGCAGAGTCACGGAGCGGATGATGCCGGGGTTCCACCACTCGTCTTGATCTTCGACGTACGAGGCGGCGCTGAAGGTGTGCACGCGCACGACGAGCACGTTCTCGGCCGCGAGCAGACCGCTCACGTCGAAGACGGTGGGCAGACGGCTGCCCCGCGTCGAGCCGAGCAGGGTGCCGTTGAGCCACACGTCGCCCGCGCCCTCGAGGCCCTCGAAGCGCAGGTGCGCGGTCGCGGGCACCGTCTCGAGCGAGAATGCCAGCCGATGGTCACCGACCGGATTCGCGTCGGGCGGGAAGGGCGGGTCGACGGGGAAGGGGTACTTGACGTTCGTGTAAGCGGGCGCCCCGTGCGGGCCACCCACCGTTTCGTCGTGAGTCGGCATCGTGAAGCTCGACGGCACAGCGATGGTGCCCCACTCGTGATCGTCGAAGTCGGGGCTCTCGATGCCGACAGGTGCAGCCGCCGCGGAGGGCGACCAGCGGAATCGCCACTGACCGTCGAGAGAGACGACCCGAGCGTCGGTGCCCAGCGTCGCGCTGGGCGCGATCGAGCCGGGCGCGGGCATCGGGTCGTCGAGGGCGTGCGGCACGACGGGACGCATCGTCATCAGACGGTGACACCCCGGAATCGGATCGTGCGCAGCTGGAACGCTCGGAACGGCAACTCGATGCTCGAGCCCGTGCCCGTCGGCTCGTCGGGCAGCGTCCGCTCGAGCAGGTCGGTCGACTCGATCGCGGCTGCAATGCCATCGAGCGTGAGCGTCGTCTGCGCCCGCCCGCCGCGCGATTCGTACAGCCGCACGACAAGGTCGCCTCTGCCGTCTTCGGCGAGCTTGACGGTCTCGACGACCACCGCGGGGTCGGTGCTCGAGACGATCGGCGCGATCGGCGCGGCCGCCCGGATCGTGCGCACCGGTGTCGCGAGGTCGTAGCCGAGCGCGACCGCGTCGCCGATCGTGGCGCCGGGGGCGACGCGGAACCGCAACAGGTGCTCGCCCTGATCGGTCTCGGGGTCGGGAAAGAGCGGAGCCCTCAGCAGCGAGAACCGCGCGGTCGTGGTCGTGCCGCCGTCGGCGCGCGTGTCGCGCGAGACGTCGTAGCCGTAGGTCGAGTCGTTGGCGATCGCGACGCCATAGCCGGGCTCGGCGAGGTGCACGAAGCGGTGCTGGCAGGCCTCGAACCGCGCGGCATCCCAACTGGTGTTCGTGTGGGTGGGCCGCAAGAGATGGCCGAACTGCGTCTCGGCCGCGATGCGGTCGGCGTGCACGTCGAGCGGTATAGCGAGCTTGAGAATCTTCTCGCGCTCACGCCAATCGATGCGGTTCTCGATCTCGAGCGCCGTGGCTCCGGCTCGCAGAATCAGCCGCTGCTCGATCGTCGACTCCCCCACACGACGCACGGTGATGACACTGACCTCCGCGTCACCGTCAGCCCCCTCGTTGGTGGCCGCATGCCGCACGCGCCGCTCCTCGACCTCGTGCAGCTCGGTCACGGTGCGCTGGTAGTGCGCGTCGAGATCCCACGCGTCCCACAGATTGGGCAGGTCGCGGTGCAGGCGCAGCACGTTCGCCGGGGTGCCGGGGGTGAGCGCGTCGCGACCGTCGGCGTGCGCGATGAGCGAAGTGAGCTGGCCCCGAGCATCCACGACCGCGCGGATCACGCCATTGTCGAGAACCGTCGCGCCCTCGGCGGTCTCCTCCGCGGTGACCGGCGCATGCTCCGCCTCGCGCACCGCCGCCCCCAGCGCCGGCACCCCCTCGCGCGCGAACGGTGACGCGTTGACGGCGAGCGCCGCCCCCGAGTCGCCCGGCTCGCCGCCGAGCGCCGCGAGTGCCTCGGCGATGATGCCTTCGAGTACTTCGGTCACGGCTGCGTGGCGCTGCTCGGCCTCGTGGTGCACCCACGCGATCGCCGTGCCCGGCAGGATGTCGTGGAACTGCAGCAGCAGCACCGTGTGCCACGCGCGCTGCAGCTCGTCGCGCGGGTACGCGAAGCCGGTGCGCAGGGCCGCGGTCGCCGCCCACAACTCGGCCTGCCGCAGCAGCGACTCGTTACGGCGGTTGCCCTGCTTCGTGCGCAGTTGCGAGGTGAAGACGCCGCGGTGCAGCTCGAGATACATCTCGCCGCTCCACACCGGAGCCTGCGGGTACTCGGCCTCGGCCGCCGCGAAGAAGTCGCGCGAGCTGCCCATCGTGACGCGGGGCGAGCCTTCGAGGTCGGCCGTGCGGTGCGCCGCCGCGATCATCTCGCGCGTGGGCCCGCCACCGCCGTCGCCCCAGCCGAAGGGCACGAGCGACATCGTGGCCCGGCCCTTCTCCGAGAAGTTGCGCTCGGCGTGCGCGAGTTCTTTGCCCGACAGTTCGCTGATGTAGGTGTCGGCGGGCGGAAAGTGCGTGAAGACGCGGGTGCCGTCGATGCCCTCCCACCAGAAGGTGTGGTGCGGCATGCGATTGATCTGGTTCCACGAGATCTTCTGCGTCAAGAACCACCGCGATCCCGCCGCGGCGACGATCTGCGGCATCGCGCCCGAATAGCCGAACGAGTCGGGCATCCACGCCTCTTCACACTCGACGCCGAACTCGTCGATGAAGAACTGCTTGCCCGCGATGAACTGCCGGGCCATAGCTTCGCCGCCGGGCATGTTGCTGTCGCTCTCGACCCACATGCCCCCGACCGGCACGAACTGACCGGCCGCGACCTTCTCCTTGATGCGCGCGAACACCCGCGGGTGGTGCTCTTTCATCCAGAGGTACTGCTGCGCGCTCGAGCACGAGAAGACGAAGTCGGGGTTCTCGTCCATGAGATCCATGGCGTTCGTGAAGGTGCGGGCGCACTTGCGCACCGTCTCGCGCAGCGGCCACAGCCAGGCCGAGTCGATGTGCGCGTGTCCGGTCGCGAGAATGCGGTGCGCACTCGCGTGGGCGGGGCGGGCGAGCACGTCGGCGATCGCATCGCGGCCGGCCTGGGCCGTGGTCGGGATGCTCTGCGCGTCGAGCACGTCGAGCATGTCTTCGAGCGCGCGCAGAATCTCGTGGCGCCGTGACGAGCCCTCGGGCAGCTCGGCCATGAGGCCACGCAGGGTCCAGACGTCTTGCAGCAGCTCCCACACGGTGACGTCGAGCAGGGCGACCTCGAGCTGCTTGAGTTCGTAGAGCGGCTCGTCGGGCGAGGTCTCCCAGGTGCCGTAGGGCGTGGGGTCGAAGGTGTACTCCCCCGCGACATCAGGATTCGCCGCGGCCTCGATGAGCACGTCGACCGACGCGTCACCCGCGGCGACCGGCAGCCACGAGTTCAGCGGCGAGATCGCCTTGATCAGCGAGCCATTGGGCCGGTAGGCGAGCCCTTCGGCCTGAAAACCTGAGCGCGAGCGGTTATAGCCGAAGTCGACGA
>JBBQKE010000196.1:0-4116 GCA_038326585.1 Actinomycetales bacterium
CGACCTGGCGGCACGGCTGCGGGCGAGCGGGCTCGACGTGCCCGAAGAATCTATTTGGACGAGTGCGCTCGCGACCGCTGACTTCTGCGCGAGCCAGGTGCCGGGCGGGCGCGCCTACGTCATCGGCGAGGCGGGGTTGACGACCGCACTGCACGAAGCCGGCTTCATCATGACCGAGACTGATCCTGACTATGTGGTCGTCGGCGAGACGCGCAACTATTCGTTCGATGCGATCACCAAGGCGATCCGGCTCATCGGTCGAGGCGCTCGCTTCATCGCGACGAACCCGGATGCGACGGGGCCGAGCGCCGACGGGCCGATGCCGGCAACGGGTGCGATCTCGGCACTCATCACGAAGGCGACCGGCCGAGAGCCCTATGTCGTGGGCAAGCCGAACCCGATGATGTTCCGCTCAGCGATGAACCGCATCGGCGCCCACAGCGAGACGACAGCAATGATCGGCGACCGCATGGATACCGACATCGTCGCGGGCATCGAGGCCGGTCTGCACACCGTGCTCGTGCTCACCGGCATCAGCGATGACCGCGAGCTCGAGAAGTATCCGTTCCGGCCCGACGAGATTCTCGCGGGAGTGCACGAGCTCGTCGAGGGATAGCGACCGCGCGCGTCAGCCTGCCGGCGGAGCGGGCGGAACAGCGAGCGAGCCCGTCAGGGGCTCACCCGACGAGCGGTTCACGAAGCAGAAGTAGTCCTGCAATCCCTCATCCCACTGTTCCTCCGTCACCGCGAAGGCGCCCTGCAGCTGAATGTCGGTGAACGCGCCCGCGGCGGCAAGATCGATGACGCCGGGCGCACTGCAGAGAATCGCGATCTGGGCGGCGAGCGCTTCTTCACCGGGGAAAGGCCCTTGCTCGGTCGCGCCCTCGGCGAGGGGGAACGGCAGGCGGGCCACGAGTTGGCCACCGTGCGGCACCCCACAGTCGACGACCGTGAACTCGTCTTGCCAGGCGTTCTCGAAGGGTTCGAGGCACTCGCCGCCCCAGAGCTCATCCCACCAATAATCGCCGGGTGCGACGGGGCCAATCGGCCGCTCGGTCTCGGTGGGGGTCGGCGTGGGCGTCGGTGTGGGCGTCGGTTCGGCACCCGGCGCCGGACCAAGCAGGTCGGGGATGCGCGTGCCGAGAAAGAACAGGGCAACGAGAGCGAGCAGCGCCGCGAGCACACCCGCGATCCAGATCAGCACCTTCTGGTTCTTGGTCAGCGGAACCTTGGGCGGGGGCGCACCCCCCTCGGCTGAGGTTGACGTCGAGCCTGACGCGGCGCGACGCGGCACGATCGGGATGAGCGGCTCATCGAACTCTGCGAACTTCTCGGTGCTGAACAGCTCGTCGAGTGCGCCGCCCCCTTCGGGCGTGCGCACGAGCTCGGTGGCCGCATCGCCCGCGGGCCGGCCAGCCTGATCGGTCGCGGGAATCGCGACGGTCGGCGGAACCGCGACAGGCGGAGTCGCGGGAGGAGGGGGAAGAAAAACCGGGGCCGACGACGGTGGGGGCGCCGCGACGGGGGGAGCCGCAAGCGGAGGATGCGCGGGCGGCGCAGGTGGCACAGCGGGCTGCTCCGGCGCAGGCGGCTGCGCTCCGAACTGTGTACGAAACCACTCGTCGGCGTCGAAGCCCTCCGTGCTCGGGCCCCCCGCGTCGGGGTCGCGCTCGTCGCTCACGCGAGGCCCAGGTCGGTCAACCCCAGGGCAGCGCGGTATTCGTAGCCGGCCTCTTCGATCACGCGGCGAGCATCCGTCGCCCGGTCGACAACGACCGCGACAGCGACCACCGTGGCTCCTGCCGCCTCGAGAGCGCGGGCGGCCGTGAGCGGCGAATTGCCCGTCGTCGAGGTGTCTTCGAGCACGATGACGCGCTTGCCCCCGACATCGGGGCCCTCGACCTGTTTGCCCCGACCGTGGTCTTTCGGCGCCTTGCGTACGACGAAGGCGTCGTAGGTGAGGCCGCGAGCGGCGCCCTGGTGCAGCACGGCGGCCGCGATCGGGTCAGCGCCCATCGTGAGGCCACCGACCGCGTCGATGTCAGGAATGTCGGCGATGAGGTCGACCATGACCTGCCCGATGAGCGGGGCGATGCGGTGGTCGAGACTGACGCGCCGCAAGTCGATGTAATAGCTGGCCTTCGCGCCGCTCGTGAGCGTGAAGTCACCGTGAAACACGGCCTCGTCACGAATGTGCGCGATGAGGCGGGCTCGAACGTCATTCACACCCTCACTGTAGTTCGTAGGCTGAACCCCATGCGCATTGCCACGTGGAACGTCAACTCCATTCGTACTCGGCACGGCAGGGTCGTCGACTGGCTGGTGAACGCCGATGTCGACGTGCTCGGCATGCAAGAGATCAAGTGCAAGCCCGAACAGTTTCCGATGGCACCGTTCGAAGAGGCCGGCTACGAGGTCGTGCTGCACGGTCTCAACCAGTGGAACGGCGTCGCCATCGCGAGCCGCTTGCCGATGACCGACATCGAGATCGGGTTTGCAGGGCAGCCGGGGTTCGCCAAGGGTCACGAGGGCCCGGATGCTCCGCTCGAGGCCCGCGCTATCGGTGCGACGATCGACGACGTGCGGGTGTGGAGCCTCTACGTGCCCAACGGCCGCGGCCTCGACGACCCGCACATGGACTACAAGTTGCAGTTCTTGCGCGCACTCGCCGACGACGGAGCCCGCTGGCTGCGCGAGAATTCGGGCGGGGCACTCGCGCTGACCGGCGACTTCAACGTCGCTCCGACCGACGCCGACATGGGCGACCCGAGTTTCGTGCCGGGAGTCTCGACCCACATTTCGCCCGCCGAGCGCGAGGCCTTCGCAGCGCTCGAGCGGGCCGGCTTCGCCGATGTCGTGCGGCCGCTCGTGCCCGAGGGCTACACCTTCTGGGACTACAAGCAGCTGCGCTTCCCGCGCAACGAAGGCATGCGCATCGACTTCATCCTCGGCTCGCCGGGTTTCGCCGATCGGGTGGTGGATGCCCGCATCGAGCGCGAGCAACGCAAGGGCGATGCCCCGAGCGATCACGTGCCCGTCGTGGTCGATCTCGACGGTGCCGATGACGACGATCGACCGATGATCTTCTAACCCCACTCGCACGCTTCGAGAACTGCCCCTCGCGCGTCGAAGAGTAATCACTACTCATGGCGGTCAGGGTCAACACACTTCATGCTGAAACAACAGCCTCGCCGTGCCATTGCGCGGCTTCGTCAATCAGCCCAACAGGAGTTCGTCATGCGCCGCACCGCCCCCGCCATCGCCGCCGTGAGCCTGAGCCTCTCGCTCGCGCTCACCGGTTGCTTCGCCAACCCGCTCGAGCAGCTCACTGAGGGGCTCGTCGAAGGCGGCGTTGAGCAGATCATCCAAGACCAAACGGGCGTCGATGTCGACTTCAATGGCACGGGAGCGAGCTTGCCCAGTAGCTGGCCCGCCGACGTTCCGACGGTGAACGGCAACATCGTCTTCTCGGCCGCGGCAGACAATAACTTCACCGCCGCCATCACAGTGCCGAATCTCGCTGCAGCTCAGCAGGCGTTCAGCGACCTAGCCAACGCCGGCTTCACCCAGACCTCAGAAGTCCAGCTCGGTGAAGGGGCCGCGACGCGCAGCTTCGAGAACGGCTCGTGGCTCGTTAACGTGATCATCGCTGAGAACGAAGACGGCACCGGTCAGGTGCAGTACTCGATCACGCCAGCCAGCCCGTAAACACGCTCGCACAAACCCGGGGCGCGGGGGTAGCTCTCTAGAGCTGCCCCCGCAACTCTGCTTCGAGCTCGCCACGACCGCTAATGCCCAGCTTGCGGTAGACACTCGCGTGGTGGTTGTCGACGGTGCGCACCGAGACGCCCAGGCGCTCAGCGATCTCTCGACTGCGCTCGCGGCGAGCCGCGGCCTGTGCCACGAGCCATTCCCGTTCGGTGAGGCCGAACTCTGCGCGGGCACCTGCCGAACTGCCGAGAGGCTCGACGACGCGAGCTAGCTCAGCGACGAGCACGCGCGCTCTCCGCTGCAGCATGCGATCGCTCTCGGCCCAGTCGACGGCCCGTGCGGCTGCGTCATGGCAGACAGCGCCAAGGCCCGCGCGGTCGAGGGTGGCAACGAGGCCGATCACGG
>JBBQKE010000197.1:0-4106 GCA_038326585.1 Actinomycetales bacterium
GAGAGGCGCGCCAGCCGCGCCAGGCCCGCCACGCGCCGGTCGACCACAACGCCCAGGCGACGAGCATCGGCTGGAACAGCAGACGGATGCCCCGCGCAAGATCGGTCTCGAGCCCGAAGCCGTCGCGAGCCTCGGTGAACTGCGCGATGTTGCCCGGAAAGATCGCCAAGAAGAACAGCGCCGTCGCCCAGCCGGTCCAGACCCGCCAGCGACCCCAGGCGACGAGCAACGCCAGCCCGAGCGCGATCTCGACGACGCCCGAGGCGACCACCACGAAGTCACCATCGAGGGGCAGCCACGGCGGCACTTGGTTGAGAAACTCTTCGCGCCCGACGGTCAGGTGACCCACGCCGGCGAACAGCAGAGCGGCACCCAGCAGCCAGCGGGCGATGCACTGCGGCCAGGTCGAGCCGGGGGAGCGGGTGTCACTCGTCATAACTCGAGTGTGCCGTGTTCGGTGCGCGCCTAGGCTGGGAATCGTGACCTCTCCCACCGCGCACTCCGTCGCCGTCGCCCAGTTCGGGCCGCAGGCCGATCGCGATGCCAATCTCGCGGCCATGCGCAGCCTCGCGATGCACGCTGTCGAGCGGGGCGCGGGGCTCGTCGTCTTTCCGGAGTACTCGTCGTACTTCACTCAGAAACTCGGCCCCGACTGGGTCGCCGCGGCCGAAACCCTCGATGGCCCGTTCGTCGAGGGTCTTCGCGACCTCGCGAGTGAGACCGGCGCGGTCATCGTCGCGGGGCTCGTCGAGACCGCGACTGCAGCCGATCGCTTCCGCAACACCATCGTGGCCGTCGGCCCCGACGGCACCCTGCTGAGCGTCTCGCGCAAGCTGCACCTCTACGACGCGTTCGGCGCGAAAGAGTCAGAGTGGGCCGAGCCCGGCGCCATCGAGCCGCCGCAGCTGTTCGATGTGGTCGGGCTGCGCGTGGGCATCCAGACCTGTTACGACCTGCGGTTTCCTGAAGTGACGCGCCGCCTCGTCGACGCCGGAGCGGAGCTCGTGCTCGTGCCGAGCGAGTGGGTCGCGGGCCCCGGCAAGGTGCACGCGTGGACGACGCTAGTCACCGCTCGCGCCATCGAGAACACCGTCTACCTCGCCGCCGCCGACCACATTCCCCCGATCGGAGTCGGGCACAGCATGATCGTCGACGCGCGCGGCGAGCAGCTCGCCTCGATCGAGTCGGCGACGGATGCCGTGGTCGCCCCGGTCTCGCGCGCCCACCTCGACGAGGTGCGCCGCATCAATCCCGCCCTGCAGTTGCGCCGGTTCGGCGTCGTGCCGCTCTAGCGGCGCAGGGTCTGCAGCCGACGAACTGCTTCAGCGATCGACTCATCGGTCTTGCAGAACGCGAAACGAAGAGCGGTGTCGCTGACCGACCCGCCGGCGTGCCCGAACGCGCTGAGGGGAATCGCCACGACCCCCGGGTTCACGGCGAGCTCGCGCGCACTCGTCGCCGCGTCGCCCAGGTCGAGGCCTGCGCCGTCGGCGACGATGAAGTACGAGCCAGCGGTGGGTCCAATCGTGAAGCCCGCACTCGTGAGTCCGGCGGCGAGCAGATCGCGGCGACGTTGCATCGTGGTGCGCAGGCCGTCGAAGAAGGAGTCGGGTAGGCGCAACCCAGCCGCGACCGCACCCTGGAACGGCGCGCCGTTCACGTAGGTGAGCCACTGCTTGACGGCGATGACGGCGTCGATGAGGGCGGCGGGCCCGGTGACCCAGCCGATCTTCCATCCCGTGACCGAGAAGGTCTTGGCGGCGCTCGACACCGTGAGTGTTCGCTCGGCAGCGCCGGGCATTGACGCCACGGGCATGTGCTGCAGACCGTCGTAGACGAGGTGCTCGTAGACCTCGTCGCTCACGATGATCGCGTCGTGCCGAGCCGCGAGAGCGATGATGCGCTCGACGTGTTCGGCGGCGAGCATCGAGCCCGTGGGGTTGTGGGGCGAGTTGAGCACGACGATGCGCGTGCGGTCGCTGAAGGCCGCATCGATCGCGGCCCGGCTCGGCTGAAATCCCGGCTCGCTGAGCGGAATAGTCACGTGACGCGCCCCGCTGAGGCCGATCACGGCGGCGTAGGCGTCGTAGAACGGTTCGAGCGTGATGACCTCGTCGCCCGGTCCGGCGAAAGCGAGCAGGCTCGCCGCCATCGCCTCGGTCGCTCCGGCCGTGACGAGCACCTCGGTGTCGGGGTCGACCGTGAGGCCATAGAAGCGCTGCTGGTGCTCGGCGATCGCCCGCCGAAGCTCGGCGAACCCCCGGCCCGGCGGGTACTGATTGACGCCAGCGAGAATTGCGTCGACAGCGGTCTCGAGCACCACGGTCGGCGCATCGTCGTCAGGAAAACCCTGCCCGAGGTTGATCGCGCCGTGCTGAGCCGCGAGCGCCGACATCTCGGCGAAGATCGTGATGCGAACGAGGCCCGACGCATCGACGAGGCCCGCTGCGCGGGCGGTGCGCATCCATGGGGCATTCGCAGTCCAGTCGGGTTGAGCGTTCACGACGCCAGCGTAATAGCAGCTCTGCAGGCTCATGCATGTGCATGATGTTCGGTCAGCGAATGCGCCGTTGGGGCGAAGTGGTTCGTGCATCTCTTGCGTCATGTACAAGTCACAGCATGATCGTCATAATTCTTTTGTGGAAGAATCCTCGCAACCGATTGTGCTCATAGTCGACGATGAGCCGCACGTTCGATCGGTACTGCGAAGGTCGCTAGAGAGCGCAGGGTATGCAGTGCTTGAGGCGGCAGACGGCGCCGAAGCCTTGGCGATGCTCGCCATTGCATCGCATCGGGCGGCCGTCGTGGTGAGCGATGTCATGATGCCCGGCGTCGACGGTTTCGAGCTTCTTGAGCGGCTTCAGCGCACGCATCCGGATTTGCCGGTGGTGCTCGGCAGTGGGTTTCATTCTCATGGCGCGCTTCACACGGAGAGTGCCCATCGCATTGCCGGATTCCTCGACAAGCCGTACTCGCATTCAACGGTGCTCGAGGTAGTCGCGGCGGCGATCGCTCGCGGCACAGACGGTTAGCGCGGAGTCGGTCAGCGCGGAGTCGGTCAGTCGTCTTTCGATCGAGCGACGAGGCTCGTCGCCCAGTCGAAGAACACGGCTTTGCCGGGGGAGGTGTCGTCGACGTCGGCGTCGACGCCTCGCGAGATGAGCATCGACAGGCCGTCGATGCTGAGGTCGAGGTTGTCGTGCGGCGCCGTCAGGGCGAGGCCGGCCGAGCAGGTTGAGAGCACGCTCGACACCATAGGAGCATCGACGTCGGCGCGAACCATGCCAGCCTCTTGCAGGCCCTCGATCAGCTCGCTCCGAATGCCGACGTTGGGCACGTAGACGAAGCTGTGCGCGTTGCGCATGATCGAGTTGAGCGCCTCGCGGTCGATCACGAAGAGGGTCTTCGCGAGGGGCCGCTCGTACACCGAGCTGAGAATGTAGGTGTACATGCGCGAGAGCAGTCCGCCGCGCGGGTCGCGCTCGATGTTCTCGACGATATTGCCGTACATGCCCTGAAACTCACGGTTGAGCATGGCGACGAGCGCATCGTTCGCGGTCGGGAACGCCTCTGACACCTCTTCGACGGTCAAGCCAGAGCGCGACGCGATCGACGCGTGGGTCACGGCGCTATAGCCGTCGTTCGTGATGAGGTCGGCGGCCGCGTCGAGCACGGCGTCGACGATAGACAAGCTGGATTGCGACATGGTGGAAATGTCCAAAGAGTAAGGGGTACGGGTAGTGGTCAAACTCTAACCGTCACCATACGCGGCCGATAGACGAGTCTGTGCACCCCAGTAGGGGGGTGTGCGACGTGTGGAGAGCCCACTCGGGATGCTCGCTCGCGCCCTACCGTGGGCGCCATGTTGAGACGCTCGACCCTCGTCGCTGTGGCCATCGCCCTCGTCGTGCCGCTCACGGCGTGCGTTGAGCAGACGCGCATCCCTGACGCGGAGCCGAGCTCAGACGTCGCCCCGCTCTTCGCTTCGGACGAAGAGGCCCTCGCGGCCGCGACGGCGGCGTATGAGGAGTACCTGGCGACTGTTGACGGCGCGCTTCGCGATGGTGCAATTGGAAATTCGCCCTTCACGAGCGTGGCTGCAGATG
>JBBQKE010000198.1:0-4096 GCA_038326585.1 Actinomycetales bacterium
CCTACCTCGATGACTCAGGCCTCGTCCACACCCTCGCGCGAGTGCTCAAGATGGGCAACGGGGGCGATGTCGACAACTTCAGCGACGGCGGCATGTACACGATGCTCGATGAGCACGGTGTCGCGCACTACCCGGCCTTCGACGGCAATGGCAACGTCTTCAGCGTTCACCCGCTGTCGTCCACCTCGATCGTCGGCTTTGCGGTACCGAACTGGGCCGAGGTAGAGCGGACGGTAGCGGCTCTGGCACGCGAGGTGCCCCCCATCCGTTACGTCGGCTGGGACATCGCGGTCACTCCCGACGGGGCTGCTGTCATCGAAGGCAACTACAACACCGGGGTGTTCCAGCTCAAGCCGACGGCCACCGGCGTTCGCGAGGGGCTGCTACCCGTGTATCGAGCCGCGATCGGCTTCTGACGCACGGGCAGAACTCACACCCGGCGAATGATTCCGAGTGGCGTGCTCTGGTGTCGCTGTCCGAGCGGATTGTCGCCGAGAATACCGACTAGTTGGGCCTCTGCGGCGGCATCGAGCGTTGAACCCAGAATGTTTCCGCCAAAGTCGTTGATATCGACAATCGCCACGTCGACAGCGCCACCGAGCTTCTCTCGGAGCTCGCGCGCAACCTCTGCCGGTCGCAGCGGAGTCAAGACGACCTGTGTGTTGTACGGAGGAAGCGTGTGGCTCGTCGGGCCATCGATGCCTCGGGCCTTGGGCCCAGCAATGCGGTAAAAGTCGCCCCTGCGCCCGAAGACCTTCGTGACTGCGGCAACCGCAGAAGCGAAGAGGATGCGCGGTGTGCCGCATTCCCGCAGCGCCATCTCCATGGTCTCCGGAATGCCCAGACCAATGCCGTGTGACGTCTTCGTCACATAACGCGACAGCGTTCGCGCGAGGGGGCGCGGTGTGATCGAGTCGACCGGGTACGAGCGACCTTGCGTGATGGCGACGATCTTCTCGGTGACGAAGAGAACATCCTTCGGAACGAGGTGCTCGTGGGCATAACGCATGACGATCTCGACGATGTCGTCGTCAGCGACGATGACGTGAGTACGGATGGGGATGCGC
This sequence comes from Actinomycetales bacterium, assembly GCA_038326585.1. Taxonomy (GTDB): domain Bacteria; phylum Actinomycetota; class Actinomycetes; order Actinomycetales; family Microbacteriaceae; genus Microcella. The sequence continues at coordinate 1,068 of JBBQKE010000198.1, forward strand.
TCGAAACTGACTCCGTCGACCGTTCTAACGAGGGGTTTGCCCTCATTCGGTGTTGCATCCATAGATCCTCCGTCGTGAGAAGCGGTGAGTGCGGTGCGCCCGTGGCTGCGATCGGCCTACTCGAGGTAGTCGCGCAACGCCTGCGAACGCGAGGGGTGGCGCAACTTGGCCATCGTCTTCGACTCGATCTGACGGATGCGCTCGCGCGTGACGCCGAAGGTGTCGCCGATCTGGTCGAGCGTCTTCGGCATGCCGTCGCCGAGCCCGAAGCGCATGCGGATCACGCCTGCCTCGCGCTCAGAGAGCGAATCGAGCAGGCTCTCGAGCTGCTTCTGCAGCATGGTGAAGCCCACCGCGTCGGCCGGAACGACCGCTTCGGTGTCTTCGATGAGATCGCCGAACTCACTGTCGCCGTCTTCGCCGAGAGGGGTGTGCAGCGAAATCGGCTCGCGCCCGTACTTCTGCACCTCGATGACCTTCTCAGGGGTCATGTCGAGCTCGCGGCTCAACTCTTCGGGCGTGGGCTCGCGGCCCAGGTCTTGCAGCATCTGACGCTGGACGCGCGCGAGCTTGTTGATGACCTCGACCATGTGCACGGGAATGCGGATCGTGCGGGCCTGGTCGGCCATAGCCCGCGTGATGGCCTGACGAATCCACCAGGTGGCGTACGTCGAGAACTTGAAGCCCTTGGTGTAGTCGAACTTCTCGACCGCGCGAATGAGCCCGAGGTTGCCCTCTTGGATGAGATCGAGAAACTGCATTCCTCGGCCGGTGTACCGCTTGGCCAGCGACACCACCAGGCGCAGGTTCGCACCGAGCAGGTGATTCTTGGCCCTCTGACCATCTCGTGCGACCCACGAGAGGTCGCGGCCGAGGGCCGTGCGCTTCTCTTTCTCGGTCATGGTCGAGAGCTTCTCTTCAGCGAAGAGGCCCGCCTCGATGCGCATGGCGAGCTCGACCTCTTCAGCGGCATTGAGGAGAGGGACCTTGCCGATCTGCTTCAGGTAGTCCTTGACGGGGTCTGCCGTGGCCCCGGTGATAGCCGTGGAGTAGACCGGGACTTCGTCGTCTTCGGTATTCGACAGCACGATCGCGCCCGTGGGGAGCGGTCCGGCCGAGCCCGTGTCACCGTCGGAATCGTCGTCGTCAGAATCGTCGTCCGAATCATCGGCGTCATCGGAAACGACGATGGGCACCTCGGTTGTCGAGGTGTCATCGCCCGCAGCGATGGCGTCGGCGGTGGGTTTGGCTGCGTCGTCGTCGTCGCCCTCCGTGGCGCTGGCCGCCGCAGAGGTTGCCTTCTTCGTCGCTGTGCGCTTCGTCGTCGCGGGCGTCTTGGCGGCAGCAGCTCTCGCGGGCGCAGCCTTCGCCCCAGCGGCCTTGGCGGGCGCGGCCTTCGCCGCAGCAGTCTTCGCGGGCGCAGCCTTCGCCGCGGGCGCAGCCTTCGCCGCGGGCGCCTTCGCCGCGGGGGCCTTCGTCGCCGCGGGCTTCTTCGCCGGCGCGCTCTTGGTCGGGGTCGTACCGGACTCGGTGGTGGTCGCTCGGGTAGCCATGGGCCCCTCAATCTCGCGGTGTGCGGGCAGTGCAACGACCCATGTCAAGTTGCGAGGCTCTCAGACCGGCTCTCACGACGTGAGAAAACCGTGACACCAGACGAACTGGGACCTCGCGACCGACTGGGTCGTGAGGATCAATTATTGCACGAACGGCGCTCGGCACTGACCACGCGAGTCAGGCGGAATCGTCGTCGCTCGGTTGGCGATGGGCGAGAAACTTCTCAAGCTCGGCCGCGATCGAGTCGGCGCTCGGCAACTCACCGTCTTCATCGGTCAGTGGTGAGCGCAGGGGGTTGTCTTCCATGTAGCTGTCGTGCCGCTCTTCAAGCCCGCCGACGAGCCGCGCAAGCTCTGAGTTGCCCTCGACCTGCTCCTCGATGCGGCCGAGGAACTCTCGCCCCTCTTCGCGCAGTCGGTCGGTCGGAAAGAGCAGACCGGTCGCCGCGGTGATGCTCTCGAGCGCCGTGACCGCTGCCGACGGAAATTCGGTGTCGGCGAGATAGTGAGGCACGAGCAGCACGAAGCCTGAGACCGGCTTCGCTGCTTCGGTCAATCGGTACTCGAGCAGGTGCAGCACGTTGCCGGGAACCTGGGTTCGAGGCCGCCAGACTGACAGCGACTCGATGAGCTCGTCGCGATTGCCGCTCACCGTGACGCCCAGGTCACGCGTGTGCGGCACTGGCATCGGGATTGCATGCACCCACGTCGTAGTGGCCACCGAATACCGCTCGATGATGTCGAGCAACGCGGCGATGAATCGCTCCCACTGAAAATCGGGCTCATAGCCGGTGAGCAGCAAGAAGGGCGCGCCGAGCTCGTCGTGAGCGAGCCGCACCGCTAGGGCCGGCCGTCGGTATTCGGTGAGGCGCGTCTCTTCGAACACCATGATCGGCCGACGAGCTCGATAGTCGAGCAGTTCGTCGTTGTCGAAGATGAGCACATCGTGGTGGTCGAGTTCATCGAGTAGGTATTGAGAGACCTGCGCCACTGCACCGCCAGAGTCGACGAAGCCCGTCAGTCCGATCACGAGCGGCAGTCCGGCTGGCACCTCTGATTCCGCCTTGACGACGGAGTAGAGATCGGCGGGATTGCGCATGCCTCCATGCTAGGTCGAGCATGACCGCGCATCGCCCCAGCTGCGCGCGCCCAGAGCGAACAGGAGCCCGATCGGGTCCTCACGCGGTGTCTCAGGAGCCCAGCGACCCCGGGCTAGCATGGCGGCCATGCCTCTTGCCAGCCTCACCACGACATCGACAACCCTCTCAGCGCTCGAGGTCGACACCCTCGTCGTCGGCATCGAATCGACCGCCGACGGTGTCCGCGTCGTCGGCGATGACACCGAGGTCCTGTCGGTGATCGACACGCAACTCGGGATGCTCGGCCTCACCGGTGCCGTCGACGAGACCGCTCGCCTGCCTGCGCCTGAGGGGGTTGCGGCGTCAAGCCTGCTCGTGGTGGGCATGGGGCGTGGCC
>JBBQKE010000199.1:0-4085 GCA_038326585.1 Actinomycetales bacterium
CCAGCTGCCGCTTGAGCACCTCGGGGTCTCGCCTGGCCGTGCGAACACCGCGCACGCCGAGCGCCGGGTTCGGTTCGTTGTCGGCCGTGAGAAACGGCAGGGGCTTGTCGCTGCCGGCATCCAGAGTGCGCACGACGACGCGCTGGCCCGCGAAGGCCGAGAACACGGCGCGGTACTCGACGACCTGCTCGGCGATGGTCGGCTCGGCCTCGCGGTCGAGGAAGCAGAATTCTGTGCGGAACAGCCCGACGCCCTCGGCGCCGCGCTCGACCGCGCGCGCGACATCCCTGGGTGCGCCCACGTTCGCGCTCAGCAGCACGCGATGACCGTCACTCGTGACGCCGGGGCCCACGAACGGCGGCAGCGTGATGACTCCCGTGGCGGTCGCCTGCTCAGCAACGTCGGGCTCGATGATGAGCTCGCCGGTGTCGCCGTCGACGAGCACGAGGGTGCCATCGACCAATTCGGTGGCTCCTGCGCGACCGACGATCGCGGGCAACCCAAGCTCACGCGCGATGATCGCGGTGTGCGAGGTCGGCCCGCCCTGCTCGGTCACGAGCGCGAGGCAAATCGTGGGGTCGAGAGTCACGGTGTCTGCCGGTGCGAGGTCGTCGGCGACGAGAACGTAAGGCTCGCGACGATCAGGCAAGCCGGGGGGCTGCTCGCCCCTCAGCGCCGCAATGAGGCGGTCGCGCACATCGAGCAGGTCGGTCACGCGCTCGGCGAAGAGGCCGCCCGCCTGCCGGTACTGCTCGGCGAGCTCGGCCGCGGTCTCCCACGTCGCGCGGGCCGGGGTCACGCGGTTGTCGCGAATGCGCGTCGTGAGCCCTGTTGTCCATGCCGGGTCGTTCGCCATTGCCACCGTGGCATCGAGCACGGCGCGGCGCTGGCCCTCGACGCTCGCGGCCCGCTGTCGGTAGTCGGCGGCGACGCGCTCGCGCGCATCCGTCGTCGCCGCCAGAGCTGCATCAACGTCGCCGTCGGAAAGCCGCTCGGCTGCATCGGGCTCGCGCACCGTGCGGCGCAGCACCACGACAGGGCCGATCACCCGACCCGCACTCACGCCGATGGGGCCTGTCGCCGGCGGCGGGGTCGAGTCGACGGGCGGTGCAGCAGTGACGCCAGCGGCGAGATCGGCGAGCTCTTCACCGAAGCCCTCCTCGATGAGTTTCTGCAGCCGCGTCACCGCCGCCTGCGCGTCAGCTCCGCGGGCCGTGATGCGCACGCTCGTTCCCGCCTTCGCGGCGAGTGTGGCGATGCCGATCGGGCTTTCTGCAGATACTGCGGCGCGCTCGCCGACCGACAGTGACACCTCGGCGTCGAACTCTGACACGACCCCCGCGATGATCGCGGCGGGGCGAGCGTGGAGGCCCGCGACATTTCGCACGGTCACGATTGCTTCGGCGTCGATGTCACCGTCGGGCGCAGGTTTCTGGGGCGCGGTGGCGCTGCCGAGATGCTCGAGCTTGGGCCTCATCGCCGCCGCGGCCTCGGTGGCGACCTCGTCGAGCGTGGCCCCGCCAGCGGCACGCACGACGGCGGCGAGCAGGCCTTCGACAAAGGGCGCCGCGACGAGCCGCACCCGCGGAACGAGGCTGGGGTCTACGAATTCGAGGGCGAGCTCGGCGCTCATGATCGCCGAGCCGAGATCCATGATGACGGCGACGCCGGCACCCGAGTCGACCTCGGCGATCGCTTCGGCGATGCGCGCGGCATCGGTTCCGGTGCCGCCATCGGCCGAGCCCGCGGCGGCGGCGATCGCCGGCCCACCCTGGCTCGTCATCTCGAGTGCGAGGGCGATCGCCGCATCGGCGAGGGCCCTGCTGTGCGAGACGGCGACGACACCGACAAGAGTCATGCTGCCGCGACCTCCGCGAGAGCATCGAACAAGAGAGCGGTCGAGGTCGCTCCCGGGTCGAGATGACCAGCGCTGCGTTCGCCGAGGTAGCTCGCGCGACCCTTACGCGCCACGAGGGGCTCGGTCGCGTCGCGCCCCGCTGCAGCGGCGGCGTTCGCTAACGCCGTCGCCTCGGCGAGCGACGCGCCTTCGGCTACTGCCGCGTCGAGCGCGTCGAGCGCCGGGGCCATCGAGTCGAACATCGTCTTGTCGCCCGCCTCAGCCTTGCCGCGCGCGACGACGCCCTCGAGACCGGCTCGCAGCGCGACCGCGAGGGCGGCCGCATCACACTGCGCCACCGGCCCCGCCGCCATGCCCAGTCGCAAGAAGAAGGTTCCGTAGAGCGGCCCACTGGCGCCGCCGACCGAGGTGACAAGGGTCATTCCGACCATCTTGAACAACTCGTCGGCGGTCGCCGCGGGCGTTGATCTCACCTTCTCCATGACCGCTGTCATGCCCCGTGCCATGTTCGAGCCGTGGTCGGCGTCTCCGATGGCCGAATCAAGCTCGGTCAGATAGGCCTTCTGCTCGGTGACCCGGGCCCTGAAGGCCTCAAGCCAGGCGATGAAGCCGTCGATGGTGAGGGTGGCGCTCATGATTCTCCTTTGACTGACGGGATGCTCGGGCGAGGTCGTTCAGCGACCCCAGCGCAGGCCAGGGGTTTCGACCGGAGCATCCCACAACGAGAGCAGCTCGTCATCGGCGCGCAACACCGTCACCGAGCAGCCAGCCATGTCGAGCGAGGTGATGTAGTTGCCGACGAGCGAGCGAGCCACGGTGATGCCGTGCTTCTTCAGAATCGCGGCAACCTCGCCGTACATGAGGTAGAGCTCGATCATCGGCGTGCCACCCATGCCGTTGAGCATGACGATCGTCGGGGCGCCCCCGAAGTCGAGGTCGCTCAGAATCGGTTCGACCAGTTGCTCGGCGACGCTCGCCGCATCGGCGAGCGGCACGCGGTGACGGCCCGGTTCGCCGTGAATGCCCACGCCGATCTCCATCTGGTCGTCGGGCAGGTCGAACGTCGGCTTGCCGGCAGCGGGCACCGTGCAGCTCGTGAGCGCCATGCCCATCGAGCGGCCCGCTCCGTTGATCGACTCGGAGAGGCTGACGAGCTCGTCGAGGCTGCGGCCCTGTTCGGCAGCGGCACCCACGATCTTCTCGAGCAGCACCGTGAGGCCGACGCCACGACGACCCGCGGTGTAGAGCGAATCCTGCACCGCGACGTCATCGTTCACGACGATCGTCTTGACCTCGACGCTCGCCTCCATCGCAGCGAGCTCGGCAGCCATCTCGAAGTTCATGACGTCGCCGGTGTAGTTCTTCACGATGTGCAGCACACCAGCGCCGCGGTCGACCTCTTTCGTGGCCGCCTGCATCTGGTCGGGCGTCGGTGAGGTGAACACCTCGCCGGCGCACGCCGCGTCGAGCATCCCGAAGCCCACGAAGCCGCCATGCAGCGGTTCGTGACCCGACCCGCCGCCGCTCACGAGAGCGACCGTGCCGTGGTCTTTCGGGGTTGCCCGGTAGATGACGCGGTTGACGTGGTCGACCCGCTGCGAGGGGTGTGCCGCCTCAATGCCTTTGAGTGCATCGGCCAGTACCGCCTCGGGGGCGTTGATCAGTTTCTTCATCGAACTTATCCGTCCTGCTTCGAGAGGGTCTCTTTCAGACCAGTCTTGTCGGTCGAGGTGTGAGCGATCAGCGCGAACGTCAGCGCGGCGAGAACGCCCGCAAGCAGTTCGGCACCGACGTAGACCGGCCATTGCTCCCAGGCCACTTCGCCGCCCAGAATCTGCTGCACGATCATGGGGCCTGTCGTGCGCGCCGGGTTGATCGAAGCACCCGTGGTCGGCGCAACTGGGATGATCGCCGCGAAGACGACGAAGCCGATCGCGAGACCAGCCCAGCCCGGAGAAGCCTTGCGGTAGATCACGCCGAAGACGGCGAAGACCAGCAGGAAGGTTCCGATGAACTCGGCGAAGAACGCCTGGTACCACGGCGTCTCGCTCGCGTAGCTGGCCACGCCGAGACCGACTTCGCTCGCGCGCATGCCCAGCACGCCCACAATGGTGAACGCGCCGACGATCGCGCCGAGCAGCTGCGCGGCCAGGTAGGCGGGCACCTGTCGCCACGGGAACTTGCCCGCGACGGCGAGACCGAGGGTCACGGCCGGGTTGATGTGGTT
>JBBQKE010000200.1:0-4085 GCA_038326585.1 Actinomycetales bacterium
CGTCTTGGCGCCCGAGCACGCACGCCGGCGCCAGCGTCAGAGCTTCGATCGCGGCCACCTCGGTGACCCCCGCGAGCGTCACCGCCGTGCGCAGCGCGGCATCCTGCGTGAGTGTCGACCCGGCGATCGTCTCGGTGCCCGAGAGGTGGGCAATGCCGCCCCGCACTTCGACGTTGAGCGAGCCGAGCTGGTAGTAGCCGTCGTCGCCGCCAGCAGCCGCCATGGCGTCGGTGACCATCACCACCCGGTGCGGCGCAGCACGGAAGGTCATCTGCACGACGGCCGGGTGCACATGCACTCCGTCGACGACGAGCTCGAGCGAGACGCGGTCGTCGTCGAACGCGGCGGCGATCGGGCCGGGTTCGCGATGATGGATGCCCGGCATCGCGTTGAACACGTGCGTCACGAGCGTGGCCCCCGTGTCAAAGGCCTCGCGGGCCACCCGCTCGTCGGCCTCCGTGTGCCCGATCGCGACCACGACACCGGATTCGACGAAGCGCCGTATCGCATCGATCGCGCCCGGAAGCTCGGGCGCGATCGTGATCTGTCGAATGGCCCCCCGCCCAGCCTCGAGCAGCTGGTCCACCATCTCGGGGTCGGGCTCGCTCAAGAATTCGGGCGAGTGGGCGCCACGCCGCCCGATCGCGAGGAACGGCCCTTCGAGGTGCGCACCTGCGATGAGGGGATCAGCTGCCGCGAGTGATGCGACGAGCTCGAGCGACGCCTGCACGTCGGAGAGCGGATTCGCGACGAGTGAGATGACCGACCGGGTCGTTCCGTGCGCTCGGTGCACCGCGAGCGCTGCGGCGATCTCGTCAGCGCCGTTGTCGAACGCCGCGCCGCCGCCGCCGTGCCCGTGCAGATCGATGAACCCGGGCGTGACGGTGCGACCGCTCAGGTCGAGCACTGTCGTGGCCGCGGGCGGAGCATCCACCCCCGTCAGCCCCGTCTCGGCGATGCGGTCGCCGTCGATCAGCACCCAGCCCTCGCGACGGCCGTCGGCGTCGAGCAGGCTCGCAGAGGAGATCAGAATGGTCATGAGCTGCCCTTCGGGTCAGAGCGAACGGCGTGGCCTAACGGAAGATGATGGTGCGTTGCCCGTCGAGCAAGACGCGGTCTTCGGCGAACCAGCGCACCGCCTGGCTGAGGGTGCGGCTCTCTTCGTCGCGGCCGATGACCACGAGTTCTTCGGGTGAGCGCGAGTGATCGACCCGCACGACGTTCTGCTCGATGATTGGGCCCTCGTCGAGATCGCTCGTGACGAAGTGCGCGGTGGCGCCGATGAGCTTGACGCCGCGCGCGTGCGCGCGCTTGTAGGGGTTGGCGCCCTTGAAGCCGGGCAAGAACGAGTGGTGAATGTTGATGGCCCGGCCGGCGAGCGCGGCGCACAGCTCGGGCGAGAAGATCTGCATGTACCGCGCGAGCACGACGAGCTCGATGTCGTGCTGCTCGACCACGTCGAGAATGCGCGCTTCGAACGCGGCCTTCTCGTCGGGGCCCGTCACCGAGCGCGACTCGAAGGGCACGTCATAGAACGCCGCGAGCTCGGCGAGGTCGGGGTGGTTGCCGAGCACGAGCGGAACCTCGATGGGCAACTGCCCGCTGCGCTGGCGGAAGAGCAGGTCGTTGAGGCAGTGCGCCGCCTTCGAGACAAGCACGAGGGTGCGCAGGGGTCGGCCGACGGCGTCGATGCGGCACTGCATGCCGTAGCGCTCGACCACGGGGTTGAGCGCGGCACGCAGCTCGTCGTGGTCCGTCGCGGTCTCGGTCTGCAGGCGCAAGAAGAAGCGGCCCGAGTCGAGACTCGAGAACTGCTGCAACTCGGTGATGTTGCCCTCAGCCTCGACGATCGCGCCCGTGACGGCGTGCACGATGCCGGGGCGGTCGTCGCAGACGATCGTCACGATCCAGTGATGGGGGGTCTGGGTCACCTGCTCAGCCTATTCGCCGCGCAGTGGACGCTGTCGCGCGCGGCTACGCTGAGCGCGTGCGCCTGCCCTGGTTTCCGCTGTCGTTGCTGTCGGCGGGCATCTTCGTGGCCGTCACGAGCGAGTTCTTGCCGATCGGGCTGCTGCCGCAGCTCACCGCCGAGCTCGGCATCACTGAGCCGCAGGTCGGTCTGCTCATCACCGTCTTCGCCGCCGCGGTCGTCGTCGCGACGGCACCCCTCACGCAGGTCACGCAACGCGTGCCGCGCAAGCGACTGCTCATTGCGTTGCTGGCCGTCTTCGCCGTGGCGAATCTGCTCGCCGCACTCGCACCGACCTACGCCGTGCTGATCGTGGCCCGCATCATCGGCGGCGCGGCCCACGGCGTGTTCTGGGCGGTCGTCACGCCCTATGCGGCTCGGCTCGTGCCCCCCGAGCGCCTCGCCAGTGCTGTCGCGATCGCCACGGCGGGCGGCACGGTCGCGGCGGTCGCGGGGCTGCCGCTCGGAACACTGCTCGGCGCAGCGGTCGGCTGGCGGGTGTCGTTCGCCGTTATCGCCGGGCTCGTCGTCGTGATCGCGGCGCTCATCGTCGCGGTGCTGCCGCCGGTCGAGCACAGAGTGACGAATGCGCCTCGGGCCGCGCTCTTCTCCTCGGTGCGCGACGCGACCTTCATTCCGGTCATGGTCCTGTGCGCCACCGTCGTGCTCGTGACGCTCGGTCACGCGACCTTCTACACCTACATCGCCGCGTGGGTCATCGACGTCGCGGGCTTCGGCGAGACCGACGTGGCCGGCATACTGCTGCTGTTCGGCGCTGCGGGCGCCATCGGTGTCGCGGTCGCGGGGGTGCTCGGCGACCGCTACCCGCGCGCGCTGTTGCCCGTGTTATTGAGCGGCGTCGTGGTCTCGGTTGCGGGGGTCGGGCTCGCCTCCGCCTCACCGCTCGCGGTCGTGGCGCTGCTGACGCTGTGGAGCGCGTTTCTCGGCGGGGTGCCGATCATCTTTCAGGCGCGCCTGCTGCAGACGGCATCCCTCGCCCTGCGCGATATCGCGGCTGCCTGGATCACCGTCTCGTTCAATATCGGTATCGGCGGCGGCGCGCTGCTCGGCGGCATCGTGATCAGTGCCTGGTCGGTGGCGTCCCTGCCCGTTGTGTTGGTGGCGTGCCTGCTCGCCGCGCTCGCACTCGGATCGACGGTCGGCGCACTCGCGCGCCGTCAGCAAGCGATACCGTAGACGCGGATGCCCGGCTCGGGGTCCCCGTGCTCGTCAGCGGCGTTGCGCTGACCGCGAAAGCGTTCTTCTTCTCATGTCTAGCTCCGACCGCCCGTTTCCGTGGGTGGGGCTCCTCACCCTCGCCATCGCGATCTTCATCCTCGTCACGAGCGAGTTTCTGCCGACGGGGCTGCTGCCCGTCATGGCGAACGATCTCGCCGTGACCGAGTCGCAGGTCGGTCTGCTCATCACGATCTTCGCCGGAACCGTGGTCGTCACGACGGCCCCGCTCGCTGCCCTCACCCGCCGGTACCCGCGCAAGAGCCTGCTGCTCGTCGTGCTGGTGGTGTTCGCGCTCGCGAACGTGCTCGCCGCCCTCGCGCCCAGCTACGAGATGCTCGTCGGCGCACGCGTTCTCGGCGGGCTGGCTCACGGGCTGTTCTGGGCGATCGCGGGCGCGTATGCGGCGCACCTCGTGCCGCGGCACCAACTCGCGCGCGCCGTCGCGGTCACGAGTGCCGGCGGCACGGCGGCGTTCGTTCTCGGTGTGCCCCTCGGCACGGCCCTGGGCTTCGCCCTCGGCTGGCGAGCGGCGTTCGGCGTGATCGCCGCTCTCGTGCTCGTGATCGCTGTGCTCGTGATCGCTTTCCTGCCCGCGGTCGACCACTCGGTCAGCCTGGCCACGGGCGAGATCAGACTGCCGGTGCATCGCGACCCGACGATGCCCTCGGTGCTGTTCGTGTGTCTGCTCGTCGTCATCATCATCACGGGGCACAACGTCTTCTACACCTATATCGCGCCTTTCGTGCTCGACACCGCGGGCTTCCCGCCCGAGGCGCTCAGCGGGCTGCTCTTCCTCTACGGCGGTGCCGGGGCTATCGGGCTCGTGCTCGCCGGCGTGGTCGGCGGCCGCTATCCCCGCGGCGGCTTGTACGGGATG
>JBBQKE010000201.1:0-4074 GCA_038326585.1 Actinomycetales bacterium
GCGTCGACCGCTGACCGCTCAGGGCCGTTAGCCCGGGCCGACATCGCCTTTCACCGTGCCCTCGTCGAAGCGCAGCGTTCCCCCCGGCTCGCGCGCCTGCACGCGCTGCTCATGGGCGAGATCGAACTGTGCACGGGCCAGGTGCAGGCCCACCGGCTGCTCGCGCTCGACGACGTCGTCGCCCAGCACCAGGGCATTCTCGACGCCGTCGCCGCGGGTGACGCCGAGCGCGCCGGCACCCTGACCCGCGCCCACATCGAGGGCGCCCGCGATCGACTGCTCGCCCGCTACGACCAGACCCACGAACAGGACTGAACCATGGTGAGACGCCGCTTTCCACGCCCGAAAGAGCTCGCGCCGCTCATTCGCTTCAAGAAGCCCGAGCTCAACGGCAAGAAGCGCCGGTTGCAGGGGGCGCTCACGATTCACGACCTGCGGGCAATCGCGCAGCGGCGCACGCCGAAAGCTCCGTTCGACTACACCGAGGGTGCGGCCGAAGCCGAGCTGAGCCTGGGCCGAGCGCGCCAGGCGTTTGAAGACATTCAGTTCAACCCCGCGATTCTGCGCGACGTCAGCGCGGTCGACACGGGCTGGGATGTGCTCGGGAAGCGCGTCGAGCTGCCGTTCGGCATCGCGCCCACCGGCTTCACGCGCATGATGCACACCGAGGGCGAAGACGCCGGGGCGACGGCGGCAGCCGCGGCGGGCATCCCGTTCTCGCTGTCGACCATGGGCACGCGCAGCATCGAAGACGTGAAGGCAGCGGCCCCCGACGGTCGCAACTGGTTTCAGCTCTACATGTGGAAAGACCGCGATCGGTCGATGCAGCTCGTTGAGCGCGCCGCGGCCGCGGGCTACGACACACTGCTCGTCACGGTCGACGTGCCGGTCGCGGGGGCGCGCCTGCGCGACAAGCGCAACGGCTTCTCGATCCCGCCCGCGCTCACCGTCGGCACGATCGTCAACGCGATTCCTCGCCCGTGGTGGTGGTGGGACTTCTTGACCACCGAGCCCCTCGCCTTCGCGAGCCTCTCGAGCTGGAACGGCACGGTCGGCGAACTGCTCGACGCCATGTTCGACCCCACGGTCACCTACGACGACCTCAAGTGGATCAAAGAGCAGTGGCCCGGCAAGCTCGTCGTGAAGGGCGTGCAGACGGTCGATGATGCGAAGCGGCTCACGAGCCTCGGCGTCGACGGCATCACGCTCTCGAACCACGGCGGCCGGCAGCTCGACCGCGCGCCCATCCCCTTCCACCTGCTGCCCGAGGTCGTGCGCGAGGTCGGGCAGGACACCGAGGTGCACCTCGACACCGGCATCATGTCGGGCGCCGACATCGTCGCGTCGGTCGCTCTCGGTGCACGCTTCACGCTCATCGGCCGCGCCTACCTCTACGGCCTCATGGCCGGCGGGCGTGAGGGCGTCGACCGCGCGATCACCATTTTGGGCGAGCAGGTCGCTCGCACGATGCGCCTGCTCGGCGTGAAGTCTCTCGACGAGCTCGAGCCAGGTCACGTGACGCAGCTGCAACGGCTGGTGCCGCGCGGCTGAGCGTCACCCACGGGCCGGGCCCTGTCGCGAGGCTGTGGTGGTCTTCGCGGCGGGGCTCTTCTCATCAGCCTCGGGTGAGAGCCTCGCGCACGCGCTCGACGATGAGAGCTCGGGACTCGCGACCCTCACGCGTCGGCGTCAACGGGTACACGTGCACCAGACCCTCGCCCTCATGGTCGTCGACCGTCACGCCCGCTGCGCGCGCGGCCGCCACGAGCAGGCGCGCATCCGGATTCAAGATGTCGCGGGTGCCGTGAAAGAGGCACAGCGGTCCGAGACCCGTGAAGTCGCCGAACAGCGGACTCACGCGGGGGTCATCGAGCGCGAGCTCGGCGCGCCACACGTCGATCAGCACCCGCAGACCGTCGCGCGCGAGCCACGGATCGCTGGGCTGCACGGCATCGATGTCGGGGTTGCTGAGCGACCCGTCGACGCCCGGCGCGATCAGCAGCGTGAGCGCCGCCGAGGTGCCGTGCACGTCGCGTAGCGCGAACGCCGCCGAGAGCGAGATCTGCCCGCCGGCCGAGTCGCCCGCGAGCACGACCGCGCCGTGCTTCTCGTGCAGCTCGTACGCGAGAGCCGCGACCCCGGCAACGACGGCGGCGGCACTGCCGAACGGGATCAGCGGGTAGATCGGCACCACCACGGTCGTACCCGATTCCACGGCGATCTGGGCGGCCAATCGCCAGTGCTGTACGGCGATCTCGTTGACCCACGCGCCGCCGTGCGCGTAGACGACGGCGCCCGTCGGCGCGTGATCGCGTGGGCGCAAGGTGTACACCGGCCACCCGCCGCGGTCGGTCCGCTCGACGACCACGTCGGACCGCGGCCGGCGCGGCGGCTCGAACGACACGGGATGCGCGGCGCGCTCGGCCAGGTGGGCACGAGCGGCGGCGGCCGTCGCGAACACCCGATTGGCTCGGATAACGCGAAGCCCCACGGCGACGATGTGACTGGAAAGGCTCGGCACCGCTGCTCCTTTACCGTGACGCCGACTCGGCGCGCTCGAGCGCCTCGGCGATCTCGCGCAAGTGCCCAGCGTATCCGCCTGCGGTGCGTCCCTGCGTTCGCCCCGAGGTCATGACCTCGGCGTCATCGCTCGCGATGATCGATGCGTTCATGGCCATGAGGCGTACGACGAGCTCGTTGTCTTCGTGCTCGTCGAGCGGGTGGAATCCACCAACCGCGAGGTAGGTCGATGACCGCAGGCCGAGGTTCGCGCCGTGCACGTGGCCGTTCGGTCGGCCGGGCAGGTGCGTCTCGTGCCACTGCCGAACGTGGGCGGCAGAGAGGTCGTCGAAGTCGGGGCGCACGGTGCCGATCACAACATCGTGCCCGAGCTCGGCGAGCCGCAGCTGCTCGACGATCCAATTAACGGGCACGACCGAGTCGGCGTCGGTGTGCGCGAGCCACCAGCATCCGGCGCCGAGGGCGACGCGCGAGCCTGCCGCCCGGGCGATGCCCACGCTCGCCGCGCCCACCTCGCGCACAATCACCTCGTCGTAGTGCCGGGCGAGGGCGGCCGTGTCGTCGGAGCAGTCGTCGGCGACGACGACGATCGTCACGCGAGCATCCGTCGCCGCGGCTGCGAGCACCACCGAGTCGAGGCAGCGGCCGATGAGCGCGCGCTCGTCGCGGGCCGGGATCACGACGCCGACGTGCTGAGTCATAGAATCCCCTCCCGCTGCGCCACCGACCGCGCATCTCGCCCGTACACGTCGATCACGAAGTCAGCCTCTTCGTGGTGCACGATGCGCGGCAGGCCGACCGCGGCGACCGCCGCGTGCACCTCGTCGCCGGTGAGCGCGTGCTCCGGCACCGGATGCCGCCAGTGGCAGGCGAGCAGCGTGCCGTCATCGGCGAGCGCGGCCACGATGCCGGCGAGCGCCCCGTCGAGCTGCGAGTGCGAGAGGTAGTACCCCACTTCCGACAGCACGATCAGGTCGAACGGGCCGGGCGGCACCTGAGTGCGCACGTCGAGCCGCCGCACGTCGACGCCGCGCCGCTCAGCGAGTCGCTCCCGCGCACGGTCGACCGCCTCGGAGGAGAGGTCGACGGCGAGCAGCTGGGTGCAGCGGTCGGAGAGCTCGAGCGTCAGCACGCCGATCGAGCAGCCGACCTCGAGCACGCGCTCGTAGTGCGAGTTGGGCAGGCTCGCGAGAGTCACCTCACGCTTGCGCTGCTCATACCAGCGCGTCTCGACGTGCCACGGGTCGTCGCGCCGGGCGTAGGCGCGGTCGAGGTACGAGACCATCGCGTCGCCGTCGACGATGACGACCTCGCGGTCGATCGCGGCGGCCTCGAGCACGGCAGCCGAGACGATGGGAGCCTCCCCCTCGGTCTGCGAGGCGTAGGCGGCGATCGCCCGCTGCTTGACAGCCGCGTCGATCGACGCAGCGCGCATCCGTCGCCAGTCGATGCCAGGGTGATCGGGGTGGCCCCAGTGCCACATCCAGATCGGGTATTCCCCGAACAAGGCGGGTTCCACGAGCTCGGCCACGAGCTCTCCGACCACCCGATGGT
>JBBQKE010000202.1:0-4043 GCA_038326585.1 Actinomycetales bacterium
CGGCAGCATCGGCACATCGGCGGCGGCGTAGTCGTCGCGGTACTTCATCGACAGCGGCCAATAGTGCGGCGGAGTCCAGAGGAAGACGACGAGGAACAGAATGAGTGGCGGCCAGTCGAGCGAGCCCGTGACGGCACTCCACCCGATGAGCACCGGGAAACAGCCCGCGATGCCGCCCCAGATGATGTTCTGTTCTGTGCGTCGCTTGAGCACGAGGGTGTAGATCACGACGTAGAACACGATCGCTGCGAGAGAGAGCGAAGCGGCGAGCCAGTTCGTCGTCACGGCGAGCCAGACGATCGAGATCACGCCGATTACGTAGGCGAAGATCAAAGCTGAGCGATCAGAGATCTCGCCGGTTGCCAGTGGGCGGTGCTGGGTTCGCTTCATCAACCGATCGATGTCTCTATCGATGTACATGTTGAAGGCACCCGCAGAACCCGCCGAGAGCGCACCGCCGATCAGCGTGGCGAACACCAGCCAGATGCTCGGCAGGCCTCCTGCGGCGAGGATCATGACCGGCGCGGTCGTGACCAGGAGCAATTCGATGACCCGCGGCTTGGTGAGCGCGACGTAGGCGGCGATGGTGCGGCGGAAGCCTCGCGGTCGCGTCGTGACGGCGTGATCGAGGGCGGTATCCATGGCTCCCTTTGTCGTGGCAATACTGCTGTGCGAAGTCTACGTGAGGTGACATGAGAGCCTGCCCCGCTCCGGTCAGGGCATATCGGGTTCCCTATACTGGCGTGGGCCGCTGACGCCCTGTTCGACAGTCGTTCCGTGCGGGGCGAGATCGGTCAGCATTCGATTCCAGAGAGGGCTCTTCGACGCCATGACCGACATCACTTGGGAACAGATCGACAGCCACGCCGTCGACACCGCCCGACTGCTCGCCGCCGATGCCGTCGAGAAGGTCGGCAACGGTCACCCCGGAACAGCCATGTCGCTCGCCCCGGTTGCCTACCTGTTGCACCAGAAGGTCATGCAGCACGATCCGAGCGACCCGCAGTGGCTCGGTCGCGACCGCTTCATCCTCTCGGTCGGGCACAGCTCGCTCACGCAGTACGTGCAGCTCTACCTCGGCGGCTACGGTCTCGAGCTCGACGATCTCAAGGCGCTGCGCACCTGGGGCTCGAAGACCCCTGGCCACCCCGAGTACGGGCACACTGATGGCGTCGAGATCACCACGGGTCCGCTCGGCCAGGGCCTCGGCTCTGCTGTCGGATTCGCCTATGCCGCCCGCTTCGAGCGTGGGCTGCTCGACCCTGAGGCTCCCCTCGGTGAGAGTCCCTTCGACCACCACATCTATGTCATCGCTGGCGACGGTGACATTCAAGAGGGCGTGACGAGCGAGACCGGGTCGCTCGCCGGCCACCAGCAGCTCGGCAACCTCATCGCGATCTACGACTCCAATCAGATCTCGATCGAAGACGACACCGACATCGCGATGACGGAAGACGTCGCTGCGCGCTACGCCGCCTACGGCTGGCACGTGCAGATAGTCGACTGGAAGAAGACCGGCGAGTACGTCGAAGACGTGCGCGCCCTGCACGCCGCTCTCGAGGCGGCGAAGGCAGAAACCAGCAAGCCGAGCCTCGTCATTCTCAAGACCATCATCGGCTGGCCCGCGCCGACCAAGCAGAACACCGGAAAAATTCACGGTTCGGCACTCGGTGGCGACGAACTGGCAGCGACGAAGACCGTGCTGGGCTTCGACCCCGAGCAGCACTTCGCTGTGAGCGACGAGGTCATCGCGCACACACGCGGCGCCGTCGATCGAGGCCGTGAACGCCACGCCGAGTGGCAGACCCGCTTCGACGCCTGGGCTGCGGCACACCCGCAGCGCAAGGCGTTGCTCGACCGCATGCAGGCAGGCGAGCTGCCGGCAGAGCTCGATGCAGCGCTGCCCGTCTTCGAGGGTGGTGCGAGCGTGTCGACCCGCGCCGCGTCGGGCAAGGTCATCAACGCGATCGCGGGCGTGCTGCCCGAATTCTGGGGCGGCTCGGCCGACCTCGCCGAGTCGAACCTCACGACGATCGCGAGCGGCGGCTCGTTCGCCCCTGTCGAGCACTCGACTCACGAGTGGCAGGCGAACCCCTATGGCCGCGTCCTGCACTTCGGCATTCGCGAGCACGCGATGGGTGCGATTCTCAACGGCATCGCCCTGCACGGCCGCACCCGCGTCTTCGGCGGCACGTTCTTGATCTTCAGCGACTACATGCGGCCGGCCGTGCGCCTCGCCGCCCTCATGAACGTGCCTGTGACGTATGTGTGGACCCATGACTCGGTCGCCCTCGGCGAAGACGGCCCCACGCACCAGCCCATTGAGCAGCTTGCCTCGTTGCGGGCGATCCCGGGGCTCTCCATCGTTCGTCCTGCAGACGCCAATGAGACCGCGCACGCCTGGAAGTCCGTGCTCGAGCGCCGCTCCCCCGCCGGCATCGCGCTGACCCGCCAGAACATTCCGGTGTTCACGCGCGGCGCCGATGTCGCGTTGGGTGACGAACTCGCCGCTGCCCATCACGTCTCGAAGGGCGCATACGTACTCGCCGAGGCCGCGAACGGAGCGCCCGACGTCATCCTGATCGCGAGCGGCTCCGAAGTCGCGGTCGCCATGGATGCTCGCACGCAGCTCGCCGAGCAGGGCATCCACGCCCGCGTCGTTTCGGCGCCGTGCCTCGAGTGGTTCGACGAGCAGAGCGCCGAGTACCGCGAGGCCGTGCTGCCCGCCAGCGTCACCGCGCGCGTCTCGGTCGAGGCGGGCCTCGCACTGAGCTGGCACCGCTATGTCGGCGATCGCGGCCGTTCGATCTCGATCGAGCACTTCGGCGCCTCGGCCGACTACCAGACGCTGTTCCGCGAGTTCGGCATCACGCCCGAGGCCGTCGCCGCGGCCGCGCGCGAGAGCATCGCCGCACACTGACCGTTTTCTGACCACCACACGAATCCGATTGAGGACACCATGAGTTCCACGCCCACTGCACAGCTCAGCGATCTCGGAGTCAGCATCTGGCTCGACGACCTCTCGCGCGACCGCATCACCTCGGGCGGTCTCGCAGCCCTCATCAGTAGCCGCAACGTTGTCGGGGTCACGACCAATCCAACGATCTTCGCCGCCGCGCTCGCCACCGGTACGACCTATGACGACCAGGTGCGCCACCTCGCAGGCCAGAAGGTGAACGTGACCCAAGCCGTCTTCGAGATCACGACCGACGACGTTGCCGCCGCCTGCGACATCTTCGCCGGCGTCTACGCCGCTACCGACGGCGCCGACGGTCGCGTGTCGATCGAGGTCGAGCCGGGTCTCGCCCACGATGCTGCGGGAACCATCGCCGAGGCCCGGCAGCTCTGGAAGAAGGTCGGGCGCCCGAACGCCATGATCAAGATTCCCGCGACGATGGCGGGTCTCGAGGCCATCACTGAGACGATCGCAGCAGGCATCAGTGTCAACGTGACGTTGATCTTCAGTCTCGAGCGGCACCGTGCGGTCATCGATGCCTACCTGGCAGGTCTCGAGAAGGCGCACGCCGCGGGCATCGACCTCTCGACCATCCACTCGGTGGCATCGTTCTTCGTCTCCCGGGTCGACACCGAGATCGACAAGCGCCTCACCGACATCGGCACACCCGACGCTCTGGAACTCAAGAGCAAGGCGGGGATCGCGAACGCTCGGTTGGCCTACGAGGTCTTCGAGCAGGCCTTCGCGAGCGACCGTGCCGCGGCGCTGCTGAAGTCCGGAGCCAATCTGCAGCGGCCGCTCTGGGCATCAACAGGAGTCAAAGACCCGAGCCTGCCCGACACGCTCTATGTCACTGAGCTCGCGGTCGCACGCACGGTCAACACCATGCCCGAGAAGACGCTCGAGGCGACGTTCGATCACGCTCAGCTCGAGGGTGACGCCGTCACCGGCCGTTACGACGATGCGCGTTCGGTGCTCGCGCAACTCGAAGCTCTCGGGGTCTCGTACGACGAGGTGACCGAGCTTCTCGAGAAAGAAGGCGTCGAGAAGTTCGTCGTCAGCTGGAACGAGCTTCTCGACACGGTCA
>JBBQKE010000203.1:0-4001 GCA_038326585.1 Actinomycetales bacterium
CGAACTGGTCGAACAGGTGTGGGGCGACGACTTGCGCGTCGAGGGGGTGGTGGTCGAGCACCTCGAGGGTGCCGATCATCTGGCCGACCGGCTCGTCGAGTTCGCGCCGTCGCCCGGCCGTCGCGTCGGAGTGCTGCTCGACCACTGGGTGCCGGGGTCGAAAGAGTCGAGGCTCGCCGCCGACGCGCTCGCGCGGGTCGACGCCGACCACGTGCTCGTGGTCGGGCATCCGTTCATCGATATCTGGCAGGCAGTGCGTCCGGCCTCGGTGGGCATCGCAGCGTGGCCCGATGTGCCGCGCGGCGTCGACTGGAAGACCGGCACGTGCCGCGCGCTCGGCTGGCCGCACGAGTCGGCCGCTGATCGCGCCGCAGCCTGGCGACTGATCCGCGGCCGCGTGCGGGGCTATGCCGACCTTGACCCGGCGCTGCTCGGCCGTGTCGAGCAGCTCATCGACTTCGTGACCGAATGACGAAAGCCGCCCCACATCATCGGGAGGCGGCTTTCGTGTGTGTCAGCTCGAGCGAACTCGAGAAGACCGGAGAGTACTAGAGCGGGCGGATGTTCTCAGCCTGCAGACCCTTGGGGCCCTGCGCGACGTCGAATTCGACCTTCTGGTTCTCGTCGAGCGAGCGGTACCCGTTCGACTGGATGGCGGAGAAGTGCGCGAACACGTCGGCGCTTCCGTCATCGGGGGTGATGAAGCCGAAACCCTTTTCGGCGTTGAACCACTTAACAGTGCCTGTCGTCATTACTGACTCCTTGTTACTCACGGAGTTTCGACTGTCGAAACCACCAGTCGAACCACTCGTGAATCCTGCTCTATACGAGAGCACGCACTGCTTGCACGGCACGTTCGGATCGCCGAGGCGTATCAACTTCACTGCTGAGAGTAGTGCACCCTGTCGATATCGACCTCATCCTTCACCGAGTTGTTACATGACGAGTGCACAGCGCCCGCTGAGCGAAGCGCCCTAGCGTAGAGGTCTCGACTTTCCAGGAGTGACCGCATGAGCTTCTTTGACCGCATTTTTGGCGCCCCCACGCCCGAGCCAGAGCGACGCGGGGCCGGCGTGCGCACCGACGACGACCGTGCCGTCGAGCGCTATCGCTACCTGTTGCAGACGGCGCCCCCCGAGACGATCGAGCAGGTGCACGCCGAGGCCTTCGAGAAGCTCAGCCCCGAGCAGCGCCGACTCGTGTTCGATGAGCTGGCGCGCACGGCACCCGCTGGCGAAGCCCCGGTGGACGATCAGCCTGCGACGCTCGCCCGCGCCGCGACCCGCTCTGAACTTCGGCAACCCGGCACCATGGAGCGGTCGCTCGCGGGGCCCTCGTTCGGCCAGATGGTCGGAGCCTCGCTGCTCGGCACCGTAGCCGGGTACGTCATCGGCTCAGCGCTCGCGAGCGCGTTCTTGCCCCCCATGGACCCGGGCGGCACTGAGGCGGGTGGCGCAGAGTCGGCCGGCGACCCGGGCGCCGAGTCCGGCGACGTCGGCGGGGAGGACCTTGCCGGTGGCGACCTCGGCGGCGGGTTCGGCGACTTCGGCGACTTCGGGTTCTAGATCATGGCGAAACGGCAGCGCATCGAGCCCGGCCCGGGCCAGGAGTCGGTCTGGGACTACCCCCGACCCCCGAGGGTCGAACCCGTCAACGCCCGAGTGACGATTGAGCTGGGTGGACGCGTCATTGCCGACACCACGAGTGCGGTGCGTGTGCTCGAGACGAGCCACCCTCCGGCCATCTACCTGCCGCCCGACGCTTTCGTCGACGGGGCTCTGCAACCGGCCGAGGGCTCGTCGTTCTGCGAGTTCAAGGGCCGCGCGGGCTACAGCGACGTCGTGAGCGGCGAGGTGCGAGCACCGAAGGCGGCCTGGCACTACGCAGCCCCCAGCCGAGGCTTCGAGTCAATTGCGGGTTTCATCTCGGTGTACCCCGGCCGCATGGACCGCTGCACGATCGATGGTGAGACCGTGGTCGCCCAAGAGGGCGACTTCTATGGTGGCTGGATCACCGCGAATATCGTGGGCCCGTTCAAGGGTGGCGAAGGTACCTGGGGCTGGTAGTCCCGTCGTTTCGGGCCGCCGAACTGTGCGGAACGGGGCGCGCTGACACACTGTTGTAGGTGACCGAGCCTGCTCCTGCTGCTTTAGCTCTGCCGTCGGCTGCCACCCTGCGACGGTGGCGCCGGTACCTCGCCGACGAACGCGCTGAAGCCGCCATCTACCGCGACCTCGCGGTGCGCCGCACCGGTGAAGAGCGCGAGATCCTGCTCGCGCTCGCCGATGCCGAGGCGAGGCACGAAGCGCACTGGGTCGGCCTGCTCGGCGAACACGCTGAGCGGGTGCCGGCCGCCTCGGCGCGCACGCGCATCCTCGGCGTGTTTGCGCGCCGTTTCGGCAGCGTTTTCGTGCTCGCCCTGGCGCAGCGCGCCGAGACACGATCGCCGTATGACCGGGATGCTCACGCAACCGCCGCGATGGCCGCCGACGAGCGCATCCACGGTGAGGTGGTGCGCGGGCTCGCCGCGCGCGGCCGCCAGCGCCTCTCGGGCACCTTTCGTGCGGCCGTGTTCGGCGCCAACGATGGGCTCGTCAGCAACCTGGCGCTCGTCATGGGCATCGGTGCGGCGGGCCTGGGCCCGGGCACGGTGCTGCTCACGGGTCTCGCCGGCCTGCTCGCCGGGGCCTTGTCGATGGGGGCGGGGGAGTACGTCTCGGTGCGGTCGCAGCGTGAGCTGCTCGATGCGTCGACTCCCGACCCCGAGGCGCACACTGCCTTGCCGCACCTCGATGTCGATGCCAACGAGCTCGCACTCGTCTACCGGGCGCGCGGCATGAGCGAAGCCGAGGCGATCAGCCACGCGCGCGGTGTTCTCGCCGACTACGACCCGGCTGCGGCGGCGGCTGCCGCGGCTGAGGCAGAGATCGAGCAGCACATTGCCATCGGCTCGGCGTGGGGGGCCGCGACCTCGAGCTTCGCCTTCTTCGCCTTGGGCGCGATCATTCCCGTCATCCCGTACCTGCTGGGCCTTGAGGGTCTCGACGCCATTGTGACGGCGGCGGTGCTTGTCGGCATCGCCTTGCTGGTGACCGGCGCGATCGTGGGCGTGCTCTCGGGGGCCTCGCCGCTCAAGCGCGCACTGCGCCAGCTTGCGATCGGCTACGGCGCCGCGGCCGCCACCTACCTGCTCGGTCTGGCGTTCGGCACGACGCTCGCCTGATCGGTCGTAGCCGAAACAGGTGATTCACAGGTTGGTGGGTCAGGCTGGAGTGTTGGCGCAGTCGCCGACAGGGGCGAGTTCCGCCGGTGTGACGATGGCCACCGGTCGGGTGCTGTGACCTCCTGACCTCATGGGTCGCCTCCTCATTGCGAGAGCGGCGAGGTCGAATCGCGCGATGACGTGCACTCACCGTGTCCTCGGCTTGACCGCCGCCACCAGGAAGTGTTTTCTCCCATGCTTCAATTGCTGCACCCTGCTCTGCCGCGCGTAGCGGCCCTGCACCCCTACCGTCTTCGCCAAACCGCGCTCGTGGCGGCCGCCGCCCTCGTGGCCATCGGCGCCTTGCTTGTGAACACGGTGCCGGCCGCTATCGCCGTCGCCAACGAGACCAACGAGACCAACGAGCCCGTACCAGCGACGCAACTATTCGCGGTTGCCTCGATCGAGGCGGCTCCGCTCGAAGCCCTCGAGTACACCGTCGACGTTCGACCTGCCCTGATGTACCCGGTCGGTGCGGGCGCGCCGGTCGGCAGCTATTTCGGCCCGCGCCCCGCGGCCTGCGGTGCCTGTTCGACCAATCACCGCGGCATCGACTGGAACCCTGGTCGCGGTACCGCCGTGGTCTCGATGGCCGACGGAGTCGTCAGCAAGATCGGAGACCCTCGCAATTCGCTGGGCGTGCACCTGGAGATCGACCATGTCGTGAACGGTCAAGCGGTGACGAGTGTCTACGCTCACCTGCAGGCTGGGTCGATCCCCGTGCGCGTGGGCGATGAGG
>JBBQKE010000204.1:0-3977 GCA_038326585.1 Actinomycetales bacterium
CGCGCGCATCCGCTCGATCACCGCCGCGAGGTCGGCAAGGTCGCGCAGCAGGGCGGTCACGTCGGTGCGAGCCTCACGGCGCGAGCGCAGCGCCGATACCGTGGCCGAAGGCGTCGGCGACGATGAATTCGGCCCACTCGCGGTAGCCCTGCGCGCTCGGGTGGAAGTCGTCGGTCGCGAAATGATCAGGGCCGTAGGGCGGCAACGGCGGCGTCATGTGAGCGCGGGGAAACCTCTCGAGCACCCGCCGCGCACTCACCTCAAGCGACTGCGAGTGCAGGGCGAGGGTCGTGCGCAACGGCTCGGGCAGCAGCCCGAAGCGGTGGAAGGCCGGCAGGGCACTGATGAGAACGACCGCGTCGGGGTGGGCGGCGAAGACCGCGCGCACGATGCGCTTGATGTCGCGCCGGAATGCGCGGTGCGAGCGCACCTGCATCGAGTCGTTGGCTCCGAGGCTGATCACGACGAGGTCGGTGGGCGCATGCAGTGCCTCATCAAGGTGATCACGGATCACGTCGCGCGCCGTGGCACCATTGCGCCCGCGGGCGCGCCAGCGCACGGGTCGCCCGGTGCGCTCGGTGAGCTCGGCCGTGAGGTGGCCGGCGAGGGCTTCGGCCGCGTCGTCGACGCCCACTCCGACGGCCATCGAGTCGCCGAGCACGAGCAGGTGGATGGGGTCGCTGCCGCCGCCACCCTCCCAGGGCTGGGGCGGCTCGGGCAGCAGGGGCACGACGCGCCGCAGCTTGACGGTCTGGGGCAGCAGAATCGGCGCGAGCGCCAACGCGACGGCACGGCTGAGTCGACGGCCGCGCAGCGGTCGGGGGCTCGAGGTCATGCGCGCGAGTCTAGGCCCGGGTCGTTTCAGTGGTCGTCGAACAGCTGGTCGAAGCCGACGCTGTACGCGTCGTCGACGGCGAAGTCGGCCCAGTCTTGATAGCCGAGCGCGCTGGGGTGAAAGTCGTCGCTCGCGAAGAAGCCGTCGGTGTAGGGCGGCGGGGGCGGAGACATGTGCGCGCGGGGGTGTGCGGCGATGAGCGCACGCGCCTCGCGCTCGAGCGCCTGCGAATGGCGGTAAAGGCTGCGCCGCAGCGGGTCGGGCAGCAGCGAGAAGCGGAAGAACGCCGGCAGCGACGACATGAGCAGCGCTGCATCGGGATGCGCGGCGAAGGTGCGCTCGATGATGTGGCGGATATCGCGGCGGAACGCCCGCGCCGACCGCAGCGCGAGCGCATCATTGGCTCCGACAGTGAGAAACACCAGGTCGACGGGCTCGGCGAGCGCGGGTTTCAGAAAGTGCCGCACGAGGTCGCGGGCCGTGGCGCCGTTGCGGCCCGCCGCCCGCCAGTGCACGGCCCGCCCGGTGCGCTCGGCGAGGGCTTCGGCCAGTCGCCCGCCCAGCCCGAGCTCGGCGTGGTCGACACCGACGCCCGCTGCGGTCGAGTCGCCGATCACGAGCAGATTGAGGGGGCGGGATGCTGAGCGGCGGTCGCCCGCGCCGTCGACAGTGCCGTGCCACGGGAGCGGCGCATCCGCAAGTCGCGGCGTCTCGCGACGCAACCGGCTCCCCTGGGTGAGCAGCACGGGCCCCTGAGCTGCGGCGATGGCGCGGCTCAAGCGCAGTCTGCGCGGGGGCCTGAACTCGTTCACGGCCGCGAGTCTAGGCGCCGGAGTTCAGCCGCAGCCGCGTGCCCCACGGGTCGTCGACCTCGAGGGTGGGCCCCACGTCGCGCACCGCGAGTCCGTGGTGCTGCAGCCGCTCGGCGGTGGCGCCAAGCTCGTCGACGCCCGGCAGCACGATGTCGACCTGGCCGAGGCCCAGGGCGGGCATCCGTCGGCCGGCGCCGCCGCTGCGCCACACGTTCATGGCCATGTGATGGTGGTAGCCGCCGGCGCTCACGAAGATCGCCTGCCCGCCGAACGAGGTGGTGAGGTCGAAGCCGAGCTGGTCGACGTAGAAGCGCTGAGCGGTCGCGGTGTCGCCGACGCTCAGGTGCACGTGGCCGACCACACTCGGCGCCGTGCCATGCGCGGCGAGCGCGTTGTCGGTGAGGTGCTCGCGCAGGAAGGCGTTGGGGTCGAGAAACAGCGTGCTCATCTCGACGGTGCCGTGCACCCATGACCACTCGGATCGGTCGCGGTCCCAGTAGAGCTCGACGCCGTTGCCCTCGGGGTCGTCGAAGTAGAAGGCCTGGCTGACGAGGTGATCGCTCGATCCGGTGAACTGCTGCGGATGCGCCGTCGCGACCGTGTAGACGGCGGCGGCGAGGGCGGCCTGAGTCTCGAACAGGATCGCCGTGTGGAAGAGCCCGGCCTCGTGGGGCCCAGCGTGCTTGAGCGTCGGGCTGTGCTGCAGGACGACGACCGGCACGGATGCTGCGCCTGCGGTGCCCGCAACGCCGCCCGCGCCGCGTGCGGCGTGCCCCAGCGTCACGACCGGACCGTCGGCAGTCAGCACGCTCAGGCCCACCGCGTCGCGGTAGTACGCCGTCATCGCGTCGAGGTCGGCGACGTCGAGGGTCACCGGCCCCATGGACGTGTCGGCGGCGAGGCGTGCTGAGTTGCTCATGCGTAGGTCAACCGCAGGGCATCCCGCACCATTCCAGCGCGCCCCCGCCTCGCCCCAGCGCGCCCCCGCCTCGCCCCAGCGCGGTGTCGCCAGTTCGCGTCGGCACACAGGTGGATACCGACGCGAACTGACGACAGCGCTGGCCGCGGGTCAGGAGCAGAGGCGGTCGATGAGCTCGCGGTAGCGCGCGGCTGTGCGGGTGACGATCTCGGGGGGCAGGGTCGGGGGCACCCCGGTCTTGTCCCAGTTCGAGGCGAGCCAGTCGCGCACGATCTGCTTGTCGAAGCTGCTGAGGCGGTCGGGTCCGCCGGCCGCATACAACTCGGCGTCCCAGTAGCGAGAACTGTCGCTCGTCAGCACCTCGTCGCCGAGGGTTAGCGCGCCGGTGGCCGGCTCGGTGCCGAACTCGAACTTGGTATCGGCGAGAATCACACCTCGCGAGAGCGCGATCTCGCTGGCACGCGCGAAGATCGAGAGCGACGCATCCCGCAGCGCCGTCGCGACCTCAGCCCCGACGAGCTCGACCGAGCGCTCGAAGGTGATGTTCTCGTCGTGCTCGCCGAGGGGCGCCTTGAACGCGGGGGTATAGAGCGGCTCGGGCAGGCGGTCGCCGTCGTTCAAGCCGGCGGGCAGCGCGATGCCGCAGACGGTGCCCGACTCGCGGTACTCGGCCCAGCCCGACCCGGTGAGGTAGCCCCGCACGACGCACTCGATCGGGTGCATGTCGAGGCGCTTGACGAGCATGGCGCGGTCGGCGACCTCGACGGGCACGGGCGAGCCGTCGGCGAGGTGATTCGGCACGGGCAACTGTGCGAACCACCAGCGGCTGAGCGAGGTCAGCAGAGCACCCTTGCCCGGGATGCCCGGCTCGAGCACGTGGTCGAACGCACTGACCCGATCACTCGCGACGACGAGCAGGAGTGTGGGGTGATCAGCGTGCTCGTAGAGGTCGCGCACCTTGCCCGAGTAGACGTGCTGCCAGCCGAGCGCGGCGAGAGCATCCATCAGACGACGCGCGCTGCTATGTCGGTGCGGTACTGGCCGCCCTCCAGGCCGATGCGGCCGATCGCCTCGTAGGCACGCTCGCGGGCCTGGGCGAAGTCGGTGCCGGTCGCGACGACGCTCAGCACGCGGCCGCCCGTGGCGACGAAGCCGTCGATCGTGCGGGCGGTGGCGGCGTGTGCGATCGTGACGCCCTCGACCGCGGCGGCCTCGTCGAGACCGGTGAGCGCGCGGCCCGTGATCGGCAGGTCGGGGTAGCCCTCGCTCGCGAGCACGACCGTGACCGCGACGTCATCGCTGAACGTCGGGTGCGGGCGCCCGGCGAGCTGGCCGGTGCTCGCCGCGAACAGCAGCTCGCTGAGCGGGGTCACGAGCCGCGGCAGCACGACCTGCGTCTCGGGGTCGCCGA